>SFNX01000204.1 GCA_004552595.1 Lachnospiraceae bacterium
GAGACAATATGAAGTGACCTCCAGATTGTAGATTCGTGGATTTACCTGTAAACTGTTAATTGGTCAAAATTAATGGTAACAGGGATTACCGCATACAATAGGAGGTCACATATGAATACTATAGTTTACGTTGGGATGGATGTCCATAAGGAAAGTTACACTTTATGCTGTTATTGCTACGATACCGATAAGGTTGAGTATAAACAGACGATTCCGTCAGATTATAAATTGGTTCTTAAATATATGGAATCAATGCGTAGCAGATATGAAGGAGAAGTCTCTTTTGTTTGTGGATATGAAGCAGGATGCCTCGGATATTCACTGTATCACCAGCTTAGAGAACATGAGGTTGACTGTAAGATTCTTGCACCAACTACAATGGCTATCACAAATACAAGCCATGTAAAAACTGATAAGCGAGATGCAGCAAACATTGCAAGATGTCTGGCGTTTCATACTTACAGTGAAGTGTATGTTCCTGATGATGAAGACAACTCTGTAAAAGAATATATCAGAATGCGTGATGATCAAAAACTTATGCTTAAGAAAATCAAGCAACAGATACTTGCATTTGTTCTTCGTCAGGGAAAGAAATTCGAAGGTGGTAAGACATACTGGACTGTAGCTCATATGAAATGGCTTAAGTCCCTTGAATTAAAAGGATTAGATAAAGAAACTCTCTCGGAATATCTTCTAACATACGAGTATCTTACAGAAAAAATAGAGAGATTAGATAACCGTATTGAGGAACTGGCTTCTGGTGAGAAGTATAAAGAGAAAGTAAAGAACATGAGTTGCTTTCTTGGAATCAAGACTCATACAGCGCTATCGATGGTTGTTGAGATTGGAGACTTCAACAGATTTGAAAAAGCACCAAAGTTTGCCGGTTTCTTAGGACTGGTTCCAAGTGAGAATTCCAGCGGTGATAGTACCAACAGATATAGTATTACTAAGGCTGGAAATAGTCATCTTAGACGATTAATGGTTGAAGCAGCTCAAAGCTACAGTCGAGGAAATGTGGGACACAAATCACTTGCATTAAAGGCAAGGCAAAAAGGATGCTCTGGAGAAGTAATAGCATATGCTGATAAGGCAAATGAAAGACTCAGAAGACGATTCTACAAGATGACACTAAACAAAGGAATTAATAGAAATGTTGCAACTACAGCGATAGCAAGAGAATTAGCTTGTTTTATGTGGGGGATGGCAACTGGAAATATTTCGTGAGTATGATATTCATCTGCATCAGTCAAGGCTGCTTCGCACCGCGTTGCGGCAAGGCCTATGACAGATACATCTGAATATCATAAAGGGTAACTAAGCAGATGAAACTGATGTTATCAGGTTTCATCTGCATAACAAAACTGACACTGGATACAGAGGCAGGGCTTTGGAGCGCTCTTAGGTCCGAATTATTTGCGACACACCTCTGTTGACATTATATTTATATATTTTGATTCACGCTTGGAGACGGCAAGATTCACGGCGGACCATTGACCTGTAGGTAACCAATCCACGAATAACAGAGTGGCCAAGGCCGAGGACTGTTAGATCTGAGGCTCTGCCTCTGTACCCAGTGTTAAAACTTAAGAAAGGAAAATTTGTGGTGATTTCCTCGAATTTACTCTTGACAGGAGGTCACTTCATAACAGGTGTTTATGAGGAATATGTAATATGGGTGAAAAAATATTATTGCTAATTGTCTTCGCGAAATGTAATGTTGATGATATGTACTTACGCATGTGGAAACAATAGCGGAACGATGGTGGAGGAAATCTTTTATGATTGGTCATGCAAGATTTATCTTCCTTTAGGAAAATATGATTCTGGCGAAATTGACGATATAAACAATTTCTACGAAGGCTTAGGGATGCAGAATATAGATAAATTCCCATTTATTAATGTCGACACCGTATGTAACGCTTTAATGTGTGGTCTAATGGTTTTTGAGAGTGTGGCAAAGGAACATAAATTAAATGAATCTGATTATGCTTTTGCAACAAAAATAGAAAATGCAGGAGAAACCATAATGTGTTTTGGTGGAGAAAAGTATAAAGATTATGTTAGAAAATATGGTTTGTCATATGCATCAAAAGAGATAAACAAAAGTCGTATTTACTACTTAAAAGAACATAAAAATGTAAAGTTTTCCACTATGGTTGGTTCGATAGTAAATGATTTTATTGGGCAGCATATGTTGAAAGTGATGTAATTTGAAGTATAGCTTGGAGGAAGAATAATGCTATTTATATGTTACCCAAAGTGTTCAACCTGCCAGAAGGCTAAAAAGTGGCTGAATGAGCATAAT
>SFNX01000079.1 GCA_004552595.1 Lachnospiraceae bacterium
ATTGCATCAAGCTATATGAAGCTTTCTAAAGTGCAGGAAGAAATTGATGCTAACGAAGAACAGCTGCTTACGCTTATGGATGAATGGGAGAGATTAAATGAGGGATAATTTAACTAAATCAGATATAGAAAAAATGGAAGCTGAAATTGAACACAGAAAAGTCGTTGTCAGACATGAGCTTTTAGAACATGTTAAAACTGCAAGAGCTCAGGGTGACTTATCTGAGAACTTTGAATATTATGCTGCTAAGAAAGAAAAGAATAAAAACGAAAGCAGAATAAGATATCTTGAGAGGATGATCAGAACTGCCAACGTTGTGGATGACTCATCTGCTGATGATGAGGTTGGAATTAATAATACGGTTACTGTTGAATTTATCGAAGATAAGGAGACAGAGACTTACAGAATTGTTACGACTGTAAGAGTTGATACATTCAAAAATATGATAAGTATTGATTCTCCTCTTGGAAAAGCTCTTATGGGACATAAGGTCGGGGATATAGTCAATGTCAAAGTTAATGAAAATGTCAATTATGATGTTAAGATTTTAGAAATTGATAATACAACCGATGACAGTCAGGATGAGATTAATAAGTTCTAATTTGCATTTTAAGTAATAAAAAAGCTGCCACCTAAGTGACAGCTTTTATTATTTATTTTACCGTTACAGGAGTACCTGCCTTACCGGGTATTGTAACTGTGAATGTTCTCATATTGAGCTTAGCGTGCTCAGGATTTGTATTAGGTGTAACCTGGATTACATACTTACCTGGTGCCTGCATAAATGGTGCTAACGGCTGTGCTCCAATCGCATCAATATTAATCAAAACGCCGTTTAATGTTACGATCGAATGGTATGGAATGTAACATACAGCGAGCATGTTAGGATCAAAATACATAGGAACTGCTTCTAATGGATTCTGAACTCTTGGGTCAAGAACTGAAGGTGACGGAGTCTGAATGGTCTGTGGCAACGGAATAGATGTTGCATTAAGAACCTGATCGCCCATGTACTTATTACAGTGTTCACATCTGTAGATTAAGAAACCATCTGTAGTGGCGGTAGGCATTACAATTATGTGTCCTGCATCTCTCTTATGTCCGAGAGCCGGTCTGTCCCACTTCTCAACAACTTTATTACATGTGATACAAAAATACATTGTGCTTCCGGTCTGCTCACATGTCTGCTCTGATGTATAACAGTCAAGAGCTTTCCAGATGTGACAGCCACCGTTGTAACACTCGCCCGGAATTGAAGCCGGAACAGCGAAAACATCTGCCGGATTTAAAACAAGAACTGTACCGATAATACCTAACAGAGCGAGTCCTTTTGAAATATATTTTGTGATTTTCATTTGTCTCTCCTTCTCCCCATAATTTAAGGAAATAAACTTAACAGATTTAGTTTACCATAATAGTTTTTGGTTTACAATAATTAGATTATTAATGTTATGGAATAATCTGAATTTGTATGATAGAATTATCGTTGTGTGTTATAATCATACACTTGTATTAGAACTTAATTTGTTGGAGGATAAATAAATGGCATTACTTGAGACATGGAGAAAAATGGCGTACTCAGAGACCGCAGATAAGAACGCATTATCTAAGCTTTGGGGAGATTATTTCCAGAAGGAAAAGGAGATTTATGCTGAGCTTCTTTCAAATCCGGATACTGCAGTAACAGGTACAGTAAAGGAACTCGCAGATAAATATGGCGTTGATGTAATGACTATGACCGGATTTCTTGATGGAATCAATGACAGCCTCAAGAAGGCTAATCCTATAGAAGAGATGGAAGAGGATACTACAGTTTCTCTTGATTTTGATAAAGAGCTCTTATATAAGAACATGGTTAAGGCAGGCGCTGACTGGCTTTATGGTCTTGAACAGTGGAATGACATTTTCGATGAAGATAAGAGAAAGGCTCTTTATAAGGAGCAGAAAAAGTCAACAACCGTAGTTCACGACGGACCAAAGGTGTTCCCTAACGATCCATGTCCATGCGGCTCAGGAAAGAAATATAAAAAGTGTTGTGGCCAACGCAGGTAATGCGAAGCCAACTTCACCATTTAATATAGAGGAAATAAATTATGTCACAGTTTAAAGAAAATCTTGAATTAAATACATTGAATCATTCATGTGCGCATATGATGGCACAGGCAATTAAGAGGCTTTACCCGGGAGCTAAGTTCTGGGTCGGACCTGTAGTAGACGAGGGCTTTTATTACGATGTTGATGTTCCATCAGGCACAATAACAGATGAAGACATCGAAGCAATCGAAAAGGAAATGAAGAAATGTGCCAAGGAAGCCAAGAAAATCGTTCGCAGAGAGATTTCAAAGGCTGAAGCACTTGAAATGTTTAAGGATGATGAATATAAGCTCGACCTTATTTCAGGGCTTGATGATGGTAATATTTCAATTTATACACAAGGTGAGTTTACAGACCTCTGCAGAGGACCTCATGTAGATAATACAAAGCTTTGTAAGAACTTTAAGCTTGTTAAGCATTCAGGAGCTTACTGGAAGGGCGATGCCAAGAATAAAGTGCTCCAGAGAATTTACGGTGTATGTTTCCCTACTCCGGAAGAGCTTGAAGCACATCTTAAGGAGCTTAACGAGGCTAAGGAGAGAGATCATCGTAAGATAGGTAAGGATTTATCGCTCTTCATGACAGATGACCTTGTTGGACAGGGACTTCCAATGTTCCTTCCAAAGGGCTATACAATCTGGAATGAGCTTGAGACATACATAAGAGAGAAGGAAATACGTCTTGGTTATCAGCACGTGTTAACACCATGTATCGGTACGGTTAACCTTTATAAGACATCAGGACATTGGGATCATTACAAGGAGAATATGTTCCCTGCAATGGAGGTTGATGACGAGACATTTGTACTTCGCCCGATGAACTGCCCTCACCATATGATGATTTATGCTAATGCACCTCATTCATACAGAGAGCTTCCTATCCGTATTGCTGAAATTGCTCATGACTTCAGATACGAAGCATCAGGCGCACTTAAGGGAATAGAGAGAGGCAGACATTTCTGTCAGAATGATTCACACCTGTTTGTAACT
Organism: Lachnospiraceae bacterium; assembly: GCA_004552595.1. Lineage (GTDB taxonomy): Bacteria > Bacillota > Clostridia > Lachnospirales > Lachnospiraceae > UBA2868. Next base: position 3,084 of record SFNX01000079.1, read on the forward strand.
CCTGATCAGATTAAGGATGAGTTTAAGTCAGTTGTTGACCTTATCTTTGATGTATATAAAGATTTTGGAATCACAAATTACAGATGTGTACTTTCGCTTCGTGATCCATCAGATAAAGAGAAGTATCATGATGATGATGAAATGTGGAATACAGCAGAACAGGCTCTTCGTGATACACTCGATTCAATCGGTATTGAATATACAGAAGAAATAGGCGAAGCTGCATTCTATGGACCTAAGCTTGACGTTAATGTTAAGCCGGCAGTAGGCGCTGAGTATACACTTTCCACATGTCAGCTTGACTTCTGTCTCCCGGCTAAGTTTGACCTTAAGTATGTTGATGCAGACGGAAGCAAAAAGACACCGGTAGTTTTACACAGAGCAATTCTTGGTTCGCTCGACAGATTTATGGCATATATTCTTGAAGAGACAAAGGGCAAATTACCGACATGGCTTTCACCTGTACAGGTTAAGGTGCTTCCTCTTTCAGACAAATATGTTGATTATTCGCAGAAGATTTATGAAAAGCTTCTTGATGAAGGAATCAGAGCTGAAATTGATACAAGAGACGAGAAAATCGGATATAAGATTCGTGAGGCAAGACTTGAGAAGGTTCCGTACATGCTCGTTCTTGGACAGAAGGAAGAAGAGACAGGAGAGGTTGCCGTTCGTTCTAGATTTGCAGGAGACGAGGGCGCTAAGAACTTTGATGAGTTTGTAAAGTCAATTAAGGAAGAAATCAATACTAAGACTATCAGGGAAGAGATTCCGTTTGAGGATAGAAAGTAATATTGTTTTCATTGTCAATAAAGATTGCACTGTAATCATTATTTGAAGATAAGGAGTCAAGCAGCTTGACTCCTTTTTCTTTGCCTAAAAGAAAAAGAACGGTTGAGAGCGCGTCAGCATCAAGTGAGGATTTGGTAATTACAGATACTGAATTAAGTGCGCTGTCTACAGGATATCCTGTTGTAATATCTATTATGTGATGATAAATCTTACCGTCATATTCAAAGTATCTCTGATAATTACCGCTTGTTACTATTGATGTATCTTTTTCTTTAACGGAAGTAATGATATCGGTAGACCCTTTGTCATCAGAAAACGGAGCACTTATTCCGATGTTATAGAATCTGTCTTCCTTAAGCGGGTTTTCTCCTATTAACAGTACATTTCCACCAAGCTCGATGATTCCGCTTGTAACACCGTTTGAAATAAGAAATTCCTTTATTTTATCGGCAATATAGCCTTTGGCAACGGCACCTAAATCAAGCTTTGCACCGTTCACGGTAATTCTTACACTTTCTGTACTATCATCTAATTCGATTGTGTCTTTACCACAAAGAGACCGGGCACTACTGATTTTTGCAGATGTAGGAAGAGAGATACTTTTTCCGTTATTTATTGCGTCACTTTTAGCATTTATATCCCAAAGTTCGGTCAATGCTCCGCACATTACGGAAAAGCGTCCGCCTGATAGGTCTTCATAATAAAGAGAACGCTTAATTAATGAATACGTTTCGCTGTCTAATTTAACCCACTTTGAATTTGAATGATTGACTTTATATACATCACTTCCTTCTTTTGTTTTAGAGAAGAGATTTTCATATTTTTCCGCAAGTAAAAAGCACTCATCTATCAGCTTTGATGAGTTTTTTTCATAAAGTGTAACTGAAATAAGCGTATCAAAATAAACACCTGACTTTGATACAGGAGATTTGTATTTAGCGCAGCCTGTAACCAATAGAAGGCATAAAACAAACAGTGTGATTTTTATTATTGAATTTAGCTTTGTGTAGTGCTTTTTTCTCATAGAAAGTATGATACAATATTAAAGGCAGTTGTGTCGAGTAAAGACAGAAAGGTATTTATTATGAATAATCAGGCAGTTAATCCGTATCTTCCTTCATGGGAATATATTCCTGACGGGGAGCCTTATGTATTTGATGACAGGGTTTATATTTACGGTTCACATGATAAATTTAACGGAGACGTGTATTGCATGCTTGACTACGTGTGCTGGTCGGCAAGCGTAGATAATCTGGCTGAGTGGAGATATGAGGGTGTCATATACAGGAAGGACCAGGACCCTGCTAACGGTGATTTGCAGGGAAACCTCTATGCACCGGATGTATGTAAGGGATTAGATGGCAGATATTATCTCTACTATGTGTTAAGTAATTTATCGATTGTGTCTGTTGCTGTGTGCGATGAGCCGGCAGGAAAGTATGAGTTTTACGGATATGTGCATTATGAAGACGGAGTGAGGCTTGGCGAAAAGGAAGGCGATGAGCCACAGTTTGACCCGGGAGTACTTCTTGAGAATGGCAACGTATACATGTATACCGGCTATTGTCCGCTTGATGATGATAAGAGACATGGCGCGATGTGCACAGTTCTTGATACGGACATGCTGACAGTTAAGGAAGGTCCTCAATTTGTAATCCCGAATAAGATCTGCTCTAAGGGTGGTGAGTACGAAGGCCATGCATTTTTTGAAGCACCTTCAATAAGGAAAAAGGGCGACACTTACTTCCTTATCTATTCAACCGAGCTTAACCACGAGCTTGCGTATGCAACGAGCAAGGATCCTACGAAGAACTTTAAATATCAGGGTGTGCTTGTAAGTAATGGCGACTTAAACATTGATTCATATAAACCGGGTGCAAAGCCAATGTGCTATTGTGCCAACAATCATGGAAGCATGGTTAAGATTAAGGATGATTGGTACATTTTTTATCACAGACATACGAATGGTACAAATTATTCGAGACAGGCGTGCTTTGAAATCTTAAAGGAGAGAGAGGATGGGCTTTTCTACCAGTCAGAGATTACTTCAAACCATGGAATGAAGCCGCTTATCGGTCAGGGCGAATATCCTGCATACATTGCATGTCATTTGTATAACGATTTGGATGTTACATATATTCCGTGGAGCGGATGGATGGATGACAGATTCCAAAAGATTACGCAGGAAGGCGGAGACGGCGACGAGAATGTAGGCTATGTTGCCAATTTACGTAAAGGCTGCGGCGTCGGGTTTAAGTATTTCGAGCTTAAGAATGTTAAGTCTGTATCCGTATATACTAAGGGATATGCAACAGGAAAGTTCGAGTTAAGAACTGCATACGATGGAGAGGCTATTGCGTCATTTGATATGGAATACTCTAACGTATGGAGAGAGTATAAGGCTGATGTCAACATTGAGGATGGAGTTTATGCACTTTACTTTGTGTTCATGGGTGAAGGGCATATGCAGTTTAGGTCGTTTGCGATTGAGTGTGAATGATATTGTGGGATGAGCCTAACGCATGAAAAAGTGATTGACAACGTAACTAAACGATGTTAGAATATTCGGAGTGTGAAAACACAGTGCAAGCAGAGTGAGAACTCTCACCCCGAGACCTTTGATGTGTTACCGGGCGTTTAGAATATTTTTCCTGACTGATTCAGGACATTTATTTTGGACGAGTGCTTGCAGGCATTCGTTTTTTTATGTGTTAATTGCAGTAATTTTAGTAACCATGTATTTATGGAGGGTAAAGCAATAGGCGATTTAATGATTAACGGACAGATTAGAGATAAGGAAGTCCGCGTAATAGGAGAAGATGGTGAGCAGCTTGGCATTATGTCAGCGGCAGAAGCACAGAAGATTGCAGATGAGGCAGGGCTTGATTTAGTTAAAATTGCCCCGACAGCGAAGCCTCCTGTATGTAAGATTGTCGACTACGGCAAGTTCAAATATGAGCAGGCCCGTAAGGAAAAGGAAGCTAAGAAAAAGCAGAAGACAATCGAAGTTAAGGAGATCCGTATGTCGCCTAACATCGACACGAATGACTTAAATACTAAGATTGCAGCAGCAAGAAAGTTCCTTGAGAAGGGTGACAGAGTTAAAGTTACAATCCGTTTCAGAGGAAGAGAGCTTGCGCACATGAACGATAACAAGTATATCCTTGATGACTTTGCCAAGGCACTTGAAGATATATCAGTTGTTGAGAAGCCGGCTAAGGTTGAGGGACGTACATTAACAATGTTTTTAACCGAAAAGAGATAATAGCTTATCACCAAACGGTTGAATATAAAATTTAGGAGGAACACAATTATGCCAAAGATTAAAACAAACAGATCAGCAGCAAAACGTTTTAAAGTTACTGGAACAGGTAAGCTTAAGAGAAATAAAGCTTATAAGCGTCACATTCTTACAAAGAAGAGCACAAAGACAAAGAGAAACCTTCGTCAGCCAGCTATTACGGATTCAACAAACGTAAGCAACATGAAGAAGATTATGCCATATTTATAAGGTGTAGTTTGTAACGTATTTAGTTTGATTTGATTTAGGAGGAACATAAAAATGGCAAGAATTAAAGGTGGCTTAAATGCCAAGAAGAAACATAACAGAGTATTAAAGCTTGCTAAAGGCTACAGAGGAGCCAGAAGCAATCAGTATAGAGTGGCTAAGCAGAGCGTTATGCGTGCACTTACAACAGCATACGCAGGACGTAAGGAGAGAAAGCGTCAGTTCAGACAGCTTTGGATTGCACGTATCAATGCAGCAGCAAGATTAAACGGTCTTTCATACAGCAAGATGATTTACGGATTAAAGGTTGCTAACATCGACATCAACAGAAAGATGCTCGCAGAGATGGCCGTTAATGACGCAGAGGGCTTCAAGCAGCTCGCTGAAATCGCAAAGTCTAAAATTGCTTAATTAGTAATTCACTAATTTGCAGAATGCATTAAAATACCGGAAATCGTATCCACGATTTCCGGTATTTTAATACAAATCATTCATTTTCATGGTTTCTGCCTTCTTGATTCTCACTTATAACCATGTTATTATTTGTCTATCTGAAGCAAATCTGCTTCAACCAATCAAATCAAGAAGAATATTTTCTTCTTCATGGCGTATCGCCGGTTTTCAATTTTTCTTATATTTTTATTCATTTCAGAAAGGATCTATCTATGAAAGAAAAGCAAATT
>SFNX01000205.1 GCA_004552595.1 Lachnospiraceae bacterium
TGTCCCTTTCTGTTGCCACCAAGCGGGATATAGACATAGTCTCTAAACCATGTCGATAATGTAATATGCCATCTTCTCCAGAATTCGGTAAGCGACCTTGAAATGTATGGGAAATTAAAGTTGGCCGGAAAATCAAATCCAAGCATTTTGCCAAGGCCTATTGCCATAAGAGAATATCCGTTAAAGTCAAAAAATATCTGAAGCGAAAAAGCAAGTACTCCAAGCCATGCCGTTCCTGCCTTGATATTCTCATATCCGATAAGGATAATGTCATCCCAGAGCATTCCAACATTATTGGCAATTAATACTTTAGAGCCAAGCCCTAAAATAAATGTTGCGATTCCCTCTTCTATTTCATCAAGTGTAATCTTACGTGAGTGGAGCTTTTTTGAAACATCGGAATACACAACAATCGGTCCCGCAATGAGCTGTGGGAACATTGCAAGATACGTTCCAAGAGTAATGAGCGAGCGCTCGACCGTAATTTTGCCCTTATATAAATCAATCACATAGGACATAATCTGGAATGTGTAAAAGCTTATTCCAAGCGGAAGTGTAAGCTCAAGAAGCTTTAAATCAAGGCCTGTCAGCTTATTGATGTTTGTTATGAAAAAATCAATGTATTTGAACACAAATAACATTGAGAGGTTATAGATGATTGCTGTAATAAAGCTTACTTTCCTAAGTGTTTTATTCTTATTATTAAAGTAGTCAATTAACAGTCCTGCCGCGTAATTTATTACAATCGAGAGGACGATGAGTATTAAGAATTTAGGCTCGCCCCACGCATAAAATATAATGCTACCGATAAGTAACACTAAATTCTTAATCTTAGCCGGAGCAAGATAATAAATTATGAAAAATATAGGAATAAACCTGAATAAAAACAGTAAGCTTGAAAAAATCATTTCTAAATATATTCAATGTGGCGACGAGAGTTATGCCCCGCCGCCACATGGCAAATGCCTGATATCAATAGATAAATTACTGAACTAATGGATACTTTGCAGTCAGTTCGTCAACAATCTTACGAGCCTTAGGTACACCTGCTTCGCCTTCTTTTACTACAAAAGCGATAGCTTCTGCAATCTTATCCATGTCATCTGTATTCATTCCACGTGATGTAACTGCAGGAGTTCCAAGTCTTACGCCTGATGTAACGAAAGGCTTCTGAGGATCATTAGGAACAGTGTTCTTGTTAGCTGTGATGTGAGCCTCGTCAAGAAGCTTCTCGATTTCCTTACCTGTAAGTCCCTGTGGACGAAGGTCAAGAAGCATTAAGTGGTTGTCTGTTCCGCCCGATACAACTGAAAGGCCTCTGTCTAAAAGTCCTTTGCAAAGTGCCTGTGCATTAGCACAGATGTTCTTACCATACTCCTTAAACTCATCTGAAAGTGCTTCCTTAAAGCATACGGCTTTAGCTGCAATAACATGCATAAGTGGGCCGCCCTGGATTCCAGGGAAAATTGCCTTATTGAAGTTAAACTTATCAGCAGCTTCCTGATTAGCAAGAATAAGTCCTCCACGTGGTCCGCGAAGTGTCTTATGTGTTGTAGTAGTAACAACGTCTGCATATGGGAATGGTGATTCGTGCATTCCTGTAACTACAAGCCCTGCGATGTGTGCAATATCAACCATCATGTAATCCGTTCTCGTCAACGCCATAGTGAACACAGTTAAAATACTTTCCTGACATATTAACCGGTGAACCGTGAGATAAATGTCCGCCGTGATCAAGGTTCATTCCCATGAATGTATCTCCCGGCTCAAGCATAGCAAAGAATACTGCCATATTTGCCTGTGCGCCTGAATGTGGCTGAACGTTTGCATAATCACAGTTAAAGAGCTTCTTTGCCCTGTCTCTTGCAAGATCCTCAACTATATCTACGCATTCACATCCGCCGTAGTATCTCTTTCCCGGATATCCCTCTGCATATTTGTTAGTAAGCGGGCTTCCCATAGCTGCCATAACAGCCTTAGATACCCAGTTCTCTGAAGCAATAAGCTCGATGTGAGAGTT
>SFNX01000206.1 GCA_004552595.1 Lachnospiraceae bacterium
CCCATATATCCCCCGAGGGAGGACTTGCCATACGGCGGTGGTGCGGTCTTACATAAAGTAAAGACCCTACGGCGGCGGGTATCAAAACCTGTCACTGTGATTCCAAGAGGGTTTATGCAAAAATGAATGATGACGGGGAAAAATTTGGGAAAAAGGAGATGAGGGGAAACAAAAATCCCGCAGGGCGATGGCCTTGCGGGACGAGAGGTATGTGGAAGAAATGTATTATTCTTCAATCCAGTTTTCAATCGTAATTCCTTCTACTCGATTGAAATGCTTTGCATTATTCGTTACCATAATCATATTATTGACAATTGACGTGCAAGCAATTATCAGATCAAAATCCATGATACTCAAACCACGTTGTCTGAGTCTGAATCTTTCTTTTGCATAAAGTGGAATAGCGTCAGAAAAGGGAATAACGTTGACTTGTGAAAGGAAATCTTCAAGCATCTCTCTGTTTTCTTCGTATCTTCCACTGCAATGGTTGCCATATTAAAGTTCTGCCACGGTCACATCTGATATGTATATCTGATGAGGTGACAAGTTTTTTATATGGTTATACACTTTTCGATTGTTCCTAAAGAGGAAAATTACGATGTCAGTATCCAATAAATATCTTTTCATAATGATATTTCATCGTTAGATGTTCGGGCATTATGAATATCGGCGATGATTTCATCAGTAGAACGGTTGTCCTGCCATTTGCCTGCGAACTGGTCAACCCATGATTCTTTCTTTGCAAATGAAGACTTGACTTTTTTCCATCCCATTTTATTGGCTATGGCAATGAAAAAATCAATGTCATAGTCAGGAATTGCATATCTGGTTTCATTATCAATTATTGCTGTCGTCATATTGTAATATTATTAATGTTTTCGGGGACAAAGATAGTGCAAATTTTGCGGAATAGAAAATAAAATCTTGGAAAGTTTTATTTTTAATCCCAAAATGCAGCCTATCTTATCAAAAGATAGTGCAAATTTTCCGTTCCACCAAATATTTGACGGATTTTCTCGTCATTTTCGGCATGTAATTATTTTTTTTTAATTCCTAATTTTACACAGTTCTATTCCACTGCTATTTTCACGCTCTCTTTCCCTATCTTAGCAACCACCACCGAGCCGCTCTGAGCCGCGAAAGTGGCGGTGCCGCCCATGGCCTTTGCGCTGCCGAGGACGAAGCCGTCGGCTGACTGGATTGCGATGCCACGGTCTTCTACTGATTCAATACCTACGGTCCCTTCGATAGTCTTGAATGTTCCGAAAGCGCTCCAAGGCTCTGTTGTTTTATAAGCCTCGATTGCAGATGCAGGAACGTGAAGTGTAGCTTTTTCTATATCTGAGTTATAGAAAACATAAACAGGGGCTAATGGAACGACCTCTGCGTAACAATAGACATTTTCAAGATTCGAGCAACTATTGAAAGCATAATCTCCAATACTTGTAACAGAATTCGGGATTGTGACTGATGTCAAGCCGCTGCATTCAGAGAAAGCACCCTCTGCAATACTTGTTACGGAATTAGGAATATTGACTGAGGTGAGGCTGCTGCAACCAGAGAAAGCACCATATCCAATTCTTGTTACTGAATTAGGAATAGTGACAGAGGTGAGGCCGTAGCAATAAGAGAAAGCCCTATCTCCAATACTTGTCACGGAATTAGGAATCGTGACTGAGGTGAGGCCGCTGCATCCATCGAAAGCTCCTCCATTTATTGTTGATATATTTTCAGGTATAGAATAATGACCTTCATATCCTGTTGGTAAAAAGACAAACATATCATTTACAATAATACTTTGTGTAATTCCCGTACATCCATAGAAAGCACCATACCCAATATTTGTCACGGAATTAGGAATCGTGACTGAGGTCAAGCTGCTGCAATATTGGAAAGCCCTATCTCCAATACTTGTCACGGAATTAGGAATCGTGACTGATGTGAGGCCAATGCAACTAGAGAAAGCCCAACCTCCAATACTAGTTACGGAATTAGGAATCGTGACTGAGGTGAGGCCGCTGCATTCATAGAAAGCTCCTCCAATTATTGTTGATATATTTTCAGGTATAGAATAATGACCTTCATATCCTGTTGGTAAAAAGACAAACATATCATTTACAATAATAGTTTGTGTAATTCCCGTACATCCATTGAAAGCACCATACCCAATATTTGTCACGGAATTAGGAATCGTGATAGAGGTGAGTCCGCTGCAACCGTTAAAAACCCTCTTTTCAATAATTGTTATAGAATTAGGAATCGTGATTGATGTCAAGCTGCTGCAATCAGAGAAAGCCCAAGCTCCAATACTTGTCACGGAATTAGGAATCGTGACTGAGGTGAGGATGCTGCAACCTTCGAAAGCAGATTCTCCAATACTTGTTATAGAATTAGGGATTGCGATTGATGTCAAACCGCTGCAATACATGAATGCCCATTCTCCAATACTTGTTACACTATATTTTGAATTTTCATAAGTAATCGACTCGGGAATAACTATGTCACCTGAATATTCATTGTCGCCATATGTTACTGTGGCGGTTGTTTCAGAAATGTCATAGTAAATACCATCTACCTCAACAACATCTGCGGATGCAGAGATTGAGAATAACATGCTAAGGATGAGCGTTGTCATTAATGCAGTAAATCTTTTATTCATAAT
>SFNX01000080.1 GCA_004552595.1 Lachnospiraceae bacterium
CAGGTTGGAATAGTAAGATTTAGAAAATCAAAGATCATCAAATCATAACATCAAGGGCGAACTCTATCCATTTCCAACTGACAATAAGTTTACGCTATCCCTATCACATAAGTAATTTGACAAGATTGGAACCAAATGTTATCATTTGAATATAAAGAAAGGGCGCTACCGGCAACGGCAAGCCCCAAATAGTGAATTATCGAAAAAGTCGTTAACTCATCTTTCCAGGGAGAAGTTAGCGGCTTTTTCTATGGCTGGATTTACCAAGCATATAACCGAGACTAAAGCACCCTATGCATAAGCTCAAGATGCCGATAAACAAATCAACAGTCATCATAGACAGGCCCCCTTTCCTTACAGATTTCCCATAGGGATTTCTATATGAACAGGAATTCAGTTTCCCGATAATAGGACCACCGCTACCGCCCTCCAGCGTAGCACCCATGTAGGAAATATAGCAAATCTTGATATAGGTTACCATTGCATAAGAGCGGATTTTTGTAAAACCGTCATTTTAGCTAAAATTAGACTATGGTTATAATGTAAAGTACTGGTATTGACGATTTTTTTCTGGTCTTTAGAATAAAGAATCTTTTACTATTATCATCGATACGGAGTTACCGAGAATGTGAGATATATTACTGATAACGCAATTATCTGTTGTTTGTGACATGGCAAATATAGTATTATTAGAGAATATTTGGTGTAACGAGGACCATTTTATACGAATAACTGTAAAATGTGTCGAGGAGAAATGATGAAAAATTATAAAAAGACAAAAATAGCGTGTTACTTAGGATTTGTTACGCAGGCAATAGTTGCAAATTTTGCACCATTGTTATTTTTGAAATTCCATACAGATTATAATATTTCGCTTGGAAATATTGCTTTGATATCTACAGTTTTTTTCTTTTCACAGCTTTTGGTTGATTTATTTTGCGCCAGGTATGTTGATAAAATCGGATATAGAGTTTGCATTGTCGCATCTGAAGCATTTTCGGCGGTAGGACTTGTTGGATTGGCGATTTTGCCTGAAATAATGTCTTCTGCGTTTTCAGGAATTATTATCAGTGTATTCCTATATGCGGTTGGAAGCGGATTGATTGAGGTTTTAGGAAGCCCTATTGTGGAAGCGTGTCCGTTTGACAACAAGGAGGCTACTATGAGCCTTCTGCATTCATTTTACTGCTGGGGCGCAGTTGGAACTATTCTTATTTCGACGATTTTCTTCTTTATTTTTGGAATAGACAGCTGGAAATGGCTTGCTATTATTTTTGCGTTAATTCCTGCTTTCAATATATACAATTTTGTTACCTGCCCGATTGAACCATTAGTTGAGGAAGGACAGGGAATGGGAATAAGAAAGCTGTTTTTAAATCCAATGTTTATCATTGCAATTGTTATGATGGTCTGCTCCGGAGCATCCGAACTTGCTATGGCACAATGGGCATCGGCATATGCTGAATCAGCTCTTGGATTTTCAAAGGCAGTGGGAGATCTTGCGGGTCCTTGTATGTTTGCTGTTACTATGGGAATTTCGCGAGTAATATATGGAAAATCCGGGGATAGAATTAATTTGCATAAATTTATGATCGGCTCCGGATTATTATGTTTTGTATGTTATGTACTGGCGTCATTTTCTACAAATCCGGTAATAGGGCTTATTGGATGTATTGTGTGCGGATTCTCTGTTGGAATCATGTGGCCGGGCACAATCAGCATTTCTTCGAAGGCATTTCCGACCGGAGGAACGGCAATGTTTGCGCTTCTGGCAATGGCCGGTGATCTTGGCGGAAGTATAGGGCCGGCTATTGTAGGAAGAACGGCGGATTTGTATGCAGGAAGCATTAATATCGGAATGCGTGTCGGACTTTTGTTCCCGGTTACATTATGTGTGATGCTGATAATATTTAATATTTTGAATAGTAAGAAGTGCTAAAGACTATTCATCCGGAAATGGGAGGTATGTACTATGATTTCATTTGCAAGCGATTATGTTGCAGGAGCACATCCAAAGGTGCTAAATAAGCTTATAGAGACAAATATGGAAATACTCAGTGGATACGGAAGCGATAAGTATTGTTTGAGTGCGGCAGAGAAGATTAAAAAAGCCTGCGCATGTCCTGATGTTGACGTTAGGTTCCTTGTAGGCGGAACACAGACAAATCAGATTATCATCGATACAATGCTTGATAGCCACGAAGGAGTCATTGCAGGAACGACCGGACATATCAGCGCTCATGAGGCAGGAGCAGTAGAGTATACAGGACATAAGGTGATTACTATACCATGTGAGAATGGCAAGATTAAAGCGGCCGACGTAAAGTCAACACTTAAGAATTTTTATGAGGATGATTCTTATGAACATATGGTATTTCCGGGGATGGTGTATATTTCGTTTCCGACCGAGTATGGGACAATTTATAAGAAGTCAGAGCTTGAACAGATTTATTATGTATGTAAGGAGTACGAAATCCCGCTGTTTATTGACGGTGCGCGCCTTGGCTACGGACTTGCAAGTGATGAGTGTGACATTACGCTTGAAGATCTTGTCACGCTTTGTGATGTGTTTTATATCGGAGGCACAAAGGTAGGTGCATTGTGCGGTGAGGCTGTTGTGTTTACTCATAACAATGCGCCAAAGCATTTCCTCACTAAGATTAAGCAGCACGGCGCACTTTTAGCGAAGGGAAGGCTTTTGGGCGTACAGTTTGACGCACTTTTCACTGATGAACTCTACTTTAAGATAAGCAGGCATGCAATTATTCTTGCAGGCAAAATGAAAGAAATCTTCGTTGAGAAAGGGTATTCGTTTTTCATTGAATCACCTACAAATCAGCAGTTTATTATCTTAGACAACAAGAAACTTGAAGAAATCAGCTCAAAGGTTAACATAAGTATTTGGGAGAAGTATGACAACACTCATACAGTTGTCAGATTTGCAACAAGCTGGTCAACAACTGAGGAGGACCTTGAATATTTAAAGGGGATACTTTGAGTATGGCGGCTCATCAATTGTAAAAGTAGAAAAATAATGGGGTTGACTGGTTATGGCGAGGAATAAGTATCCGGAAGAGACATATGAATTAATATTGGATGTGTCGACGAGACTATTTTTTGAGAAGGGATATGAGAAGACATCGCTTCAGGATATAATAAATGAGCTTGGAGGTCTTACGAAGGGTGAAATCCTTTCTTAGGTCTTTCTAAGCTTATTGAAAACAAAGAAGAGGAGCTAAACCACTGAGATCTTCGGGCTTAGCTCCTCAACATGTTCCGATTGGACTGTCCATTGGACTTTTCCTCCTTATTAAGTGATATCTATATGTACCGGTTTTAAGATTTCTAAATTTTAAGGGTAAATCCCTTTTGTCTACTTTTTAAAGTCTTAATGTATTTAGTTATCTTCGGCACCGGCTTTTGCCGAAATCAAATGAAATGGTTCTGTGTCCACTGGAGTGGTCCTCCTTTCTTTTGATAATTGAATGATACTACATAATTTTTGGCAATTCTACTGATTTTTTGAATAATATTTTGTTGAATTTTTCAGTAATAAAGCGAATGGATTTTATAGATAAAAGTGTTATACTATAGGTATCTTCGGGAGTCTTTTTGAGATAAGAAAAGGACCGTCAGTATGAGTTTAATAAGTCGTTACATTATATAGAAGTCTGCAATTTTTTGCAGACTTTTTACGTTGTCCGATTTATTGGACACCTTGTGTGATATTATGCATATATAAGCCGGAGTACATGAATGTTGGGATATTATTATACATGATTATTGGAGGGAAGCATGAAATTTATTCATTTGTCTGATTTGCACCTTGGGAAGAGAGTTAATGAATTTTCAATGATAGAAGATCAGAAATACATTCTTTTACAGACAATTAATATTATTGATGAAGAGAAGCCGGACGCGGTTATTATTGCAGGCGACATTTACGATAAGTCGATACCATCAGAGGAGGCGATGCTATTATTTGATGATTTCCTATTGAGGCTTTCTAAGCGTAATATTTCCGTGTTTGTTATAAGCGGCAATCATGACTCGTCAGTGAGATTATCAGATCATGGTAAGCTAATTGAGAACCAGGGGATTTATCTGTCTCCTGTTTATGATGGAACGCTTAAGCCTGTTTCAATGGAAGATGAATATGGAGAGATTAATGTTTACACGCTTCCGTTTATTAAGCCTGTCGTTGTTAAGCAGTACTTTAGTGATGAGGAGATTTTAAGCTACACAGATGCTGTAAGGGTAGCGATTAAGCATATGAATGTAGATTGCAGCAAGAGAAATGTGCTTGTTGCACATCAGTTTGTACTTGGTGCTGCTACCTGTGAATCGGAAGAGCATATAGTAGGGGGACTTGACAGTGTTTCTTCAGATGTTTTTGACTGCTTTGATTATATAGTAGGGGGACTTGACAGTGTTTCTTCAGATGTTTTTGACTGCTTTGATTATGTGGCACTTGGACATATTCACGGCAAGCAGTATATAGGACGGGAGACTGTAAGGTATTGCGGTACCCTGCTTAAGTACTCGTTTTCCGAGAAGAATCACGTTAAATCGGTTACGGTTGTTGATATTAAGGAGAAGGGGAATATAGATATCAGAGAAGTTATGTTAACTCCGAAGCGCGATCTGCGAGAGATTAAGGGGTCATATGAAGATATAACTAACAGGAAGAATTACGAAGGTACTAATGTTGATGATTACGTACATATTGTGCTTACAGATGAAGAGGATGTCATTGACGCAATAGGTAAGTTGAGGACAATTTATCCTAATATTATGAAATTAAGCTATGACAATAAGCGTACGAGAGAGAACAATGTATTGACAGAGGAGGGAGCGATTGAAGAGAAATCACCGCTTGAGCTCTTTGAGGAGTTTTACACTATGCAGAATAACGTATCAATGAGTCCCTGGCAGACAGATTACGTTAAGGATTTAATTGAGGAGATTTGGGGGGATTAGTTATGAGACCGCTTTTGCTTAAAATGTCTGCATTCGGACCATATGCAGGGAATACCGTTATTGAATTTGATAAGCTTGGAGACAAAGGCCTGTATTTAATATGCGGTGATACCGGGGCAGGCAAGACTACTATATTTGATGCCATTTGTTATGCACTTTTTGGAGAAGCAAGTGGTAAATTGCGCGATGTATCAATGCTAAGGTCCAAGTATGCCGATGATGCCACGCCTACTGAGGTTGAGCTTTTGTTTTTACATAATGATAAGGAATACAGGATTGTTAGAAACCCTGAATATTACCGTCCATCTAAGCGAGGAGGAGGGCTTACCAAGCAGCCGCAGGATGCATGTCTTTACATGCCTGATGGAAATGTTATTTCTAAAGCTAAGGATGTTAATAAGGCTGTGGAGGAACTGCTCTCACTTAACTGTGACCAGTTTTTCCAGATATCCATGATTGCACAGGGAAGCTTCAGGGAGCTCCTTATTTCTGATACAAATACGAGACAGAAGATTTTCAGAGAGCTGTTTAAGACAGGCTTTTACTTAACGCTTCAGGACAAGCTGTCAGAAGCAAGAAAGGAAATAAGTGACAAAGTATCTGACAGTAAGAAAAGCATAGAACAGTATGTTAGGGACATAATGGTTGATGAAGATGATGTACTGTTAATAGATGTTGAAAACGCGAAATCTGGACTTATGTTAACCGAGGATATTATTGAGCTTATTGTTTCATTAATTAATAAGGATGAGACAACAGCAAATGATAATGAGAATAAGCTTAAGATGGTAAACGGTGAACTTGAACGGGTCAATTCAAGCATCGCAATAATAGAGAATGCAATAAATTCAAAGGAAATGCTTGACATTACACTTAAGAAATATGAAGAGAAAAAGCCGGTGGAGGAAGCAGCTAATGCTGAATTTGAAAAGGCTAAAATTGAATTGGCAAAGAAAGACGACATTGTTAAGGAATTATCTACTATAGAAGCAGAAATTAAGAAAAACGAAGACATTAAAAAAACAGAAGCTTTAATTAATAGATTATCTGCTGATAAAAATAATAAAACAGAGAACCTCGGTTTATTATCGGATGAAAAGGAACAGAAAGCCGGTGTGTTAAGTGAGCTTAAGTCAGAGCTTGACGGGCTTAAAAATGTTGGCGTTTCAATTGAAGAATATAAAAATAAGCTTGAAAAGCTTGACGAAAGCATTAATGAACTCAATGAACTTAAAAAAGAGCATAAAAAGCTTATCAGGGGGCAGCAGGAACTTGAAGAACTTACTGATAAGTATATAGAAGACAATAATGAGTTCAAAAGATTACGGGACATTTATGAAGAAATGGAGCAGGCATTCAGAGACGGACAGGCAGGAATACTTGCGGCTACTCTTACAGACGGTGAGAAGTGTCCGGTGTGCGGCTCACTGGCTCACCCTGATAAAGCAAAGTTAACAGATGAAATTCCCAGTGAAGAAAAGTTAAATGAGGCTAAGGACAATGCATCAAAAGCAAGAGATAAAGCGAATGAAGCAAGTTCGTTTTTAAGAAGCAGAAGGACATTTGTTGAATTAATCAAGGAACAGTTAATTAATAATGCAGTAGAGTTATTTAGTGATTCGGATATTGATGAGGATAAGGATTTATTTATAAGCAATCTTGAAAGCAATATAGAGTCTCGTGAATTTGAGATAACAACTTTAAGAAATGATATTAACGATAAGCTTAATAATGAAAAGAGAAGAGCGACAAGGAAAAAGGAGATTGAAGATAATTTAATATCAGAATATGAAGAAAAGCTTAAATTGATTGATGAAGACATTGCCTCCCTGAATATTGAAATTGCAGGAATAAATGCAAGTATTAACGAGAATAAATTAAAGGCAAAAGAAATAAAAGAGTCGCTTATATTCAGTGATATGTCAGCTGCCGAAAAAAGAAGAAATGAGCTTACATATACGCTAAATTCAATCCAGCAATTATATGACATTAAAGAACAAGAGAGAAACCAAATTCATGATGAAGTCACAAAGCTTACATCTAAAATTGAGAGTTTGAAAAAGTCACTTGAGGGGATTGAAATTTCAGATGTTACCGATAAAAAAGCCAAGAAAACGGAACTTGAATATAAGAGTAATGATTTAATTAAAAAAATCCAGGAAGAAAGAACGAGGATCAGAATCAATAATAACGTTCTTGCCAATATTAAGGATAAGGCCGAAAGCCTTAAAGAAACAGAAAAGAATCTTTCTTATATTACGTCCCTTTCTAAAACGGCAAACGGTGATTTGTCAGGTAAAGAAAAGATTAAGCTGGAAACTTACATTCAGACGACTTATTTTGACAGAATAATAAGAAGAGCCAACCTTAGGTTTATGGAAATGTCATCAGGTCAGTATGAGCTTAAGAGACAGAGAGTTGCCAGTGATATTCGAGGACAGAGTGGTCTTGATTTAGTAGTAATTGATCACTATAACGGAACAGAGCGTAGTGTTAGGACTTTATCAGGCGGCGAGTCGTTTATGGCATCCTTATCACTTGCACTTGGCTTGTCAGAGGAAGTACAGTCATCATCAGGCGGCGTAAGTGTTGATACATTGTTTGTTGACGAGGGCTTCGGAACACTTGATTCTGATTCACTTGATTTAGCATATAAGGCACTTACTAATGTTACAGAGGGTAACAGGCTTGTAGGAATAATATCGCATGTTGCGGAATTAAGAAATAAAATCGATAATCAGATTATTGTTAAAAAGGAGAAGAGTGGAGGTAGTGTAGCAACTGTAAGAGTATAAATAAGCAGATTAGTATTGACAAATCTTTTAATAGGTAATACATTACATATAGACATAGGTAACATATTACCTAAATGATAGATTTGATAAGAATAATTCGGAAGAAGAAAGAAAAGCCGGAGAACTTATTATGAATTCGTTTGATGCAGTAGATATGAAATATGCTGAAAATATCGTGTCATATGTGCTTAACTAAGTTGTAGAAACACTTCTTTTGATGTATTATAGTAAAGGTAAATTTTTTGCAAGGTAAGGTAATACATTATGAAGTTAGCTAATTTAGTAGGATTAAGATTTAAGGAAAGACCATCAGACTGCGTTATCGACAGTCATGCTTTCTCAGTGAGGGGCGGATACATTAAGTATGTCGCTAACGGAATTTATTCGTTATATCCTCCAATGCAGAGAATAACAGCGAAAATTGAAAACATTATCCGAGAGGAAATGGATGCATATGACTGCCAGGAAGTATTATTCCCTGTAGTATTGCCGGGAAGTCTATGGCAGGAGTCGGGAAGATATGAGAGTGTCGGAGAAGAACTTTTAAGATTTGAAGACAGAACCGGCACTAAGATGCTTCTTGGTATGACACATGAAGAGGCAGCAGTGCAGCTTGTTCGTGAATATGCTAACTCATATACTAAGTATCCGTTTGCTATATATCAGATTCAGACTAAGTTCAGAGATGAAGCAAGACCAAGAGCAGGAATGATTCGTGTAAGAGAGTTTACAATGAAGGACGCTTATTCATTCCATACATCACAGGAAGATCTTGAGAAGTACTATGACAAGATGGCAAATGCATATTATCGTATATTTGCCCGTGCAGGAATTCCTGATGTCATTTCAGTTAAGTCTGATTCCGGAATGATTGGCGGAAGCGTTTCTCATGAGTATATGCTTCTCACTGATGCAGGTGAAGACTCTATCGTATTATGTGATGAGTGTGGATATTCAGCCAATATGGAAGCGGCAGATACAATTGCCGATAACAGCGGATTAGCTCCTAGTGGAGAACTTAAGAAGGTTCATACTCCTGACTGTAAGACTATCGAAGATGTATGTAACTTCCTTAATTCCAAGGTTGAAGAATCATGCAAGGCAGTAATGTATCAGAAGAATATGACAGATGAGTATGTTGTTGTATTTCTTCGTGGTGATTATGAAGTCAACGAGACTAAGCTTTGCAATTACCTTGGTGAGAAGGTTCACCCTGCAGAGGTTACTGTTGAATCAGGATTATGTGCCGGATTCTGCGGACCATATAACCAGCATGCAAATGCAACTATTATTTATGATAAGACTCTTGAAGGAATTGAGAACTTAGTTGCAGGTGCTAACGAAGTTGATTATCACTATACAGGTCTTAACATTAAACGAGACATCGGTGATGTAGAATATGTTGATGTATCTAAGATCAGAAGCAATGATATTTGTCCATGCTGCGGCAGGAAGAGCATAAGAATCAGTCGTGGTATTGAAGTAGGTAATATTTTCCAGCTTGGTACAAAGTATACTAAGAGCATGGGAATGACATATTCAGATGAGAACGGAGAAGAGAAAACTCCTATTATGGGATGCTACGGTATTGGTGTAGGACGTCTTGCGGCTTCTGTTCTTGAAGTTAAGCATGATGACTTTGGACCAATCTGGCCTATAAGTATTGCACCATGGCAGGTTCATTTATGCTTAATGCGTGTTGATGATGCAGAATGCAAGGCAGCAGCAGATAAGCTTTACAATGATTTATTAAACCTTGGCGTAGAAGTAATATATGATGATCGAGATGTTCGTGCAGGCGCTATGTTTGCCGATGCAGACCTTTTAGGTGTTCCGGTTCGTGTAGTTGTAGGACCTAAGAATCTTAAAAACGGACAGGTAGAGCTTACTACAAGAGATAAGAGTGTATCAAAGCTTATAAACGTTGATACAGCAGTTTCTGAGATTCAGGCTCTTATTGCGGAACTGTTTAATAACATTAATGAAAAGGTAATTGACAGAATTTAGTCACTAATCGATAATACTATGCCTATATTATTTGACCTTTATCTGACTTTCTTCAGAATTGGAATTCTTACATTTGGAGGCGGACTTACGATGCTGCCGCTTCTTAAATATGAGCTTGTTGAATCTAAGAAATGGATTAGCGAAGAAAAGCTTCTTGACTGCTATGCAATAGGGCAGTGCACACCGGGAATCATTGCTGTTAATACAGCAACGTATGTCGGATACTTAAAGAGTGGCGTTTTTGGCGGAATAATTGCAACACTTGGAATGGTATCGCCCTCCGTAATTATTATTACGATTGTTGCTGTATTCTTAAATAATTTTATGGAATATGCAATAGTTCAGCATGCGCTTGTAGGAATAAGAGGCGCTGTATGTGCACTCATGCTTAATACTGTATATACACTTGCCAAAAAGAGCCTAACTAGTTATGTAAACTGTGTTATTTGTGCGATAGCATTGATTATTGCATTGTTTACTGATATTCCGACTATATTAATTATCGTTGCCGCAGGAGTAAGCGGTGTGATTATTGATAAAATAAGGGGGATGGAAAGATGAGTACTTTTGTTCTTCTTATTTATGAGTTTTTCAAAACAGGGTTATTTGCAGTAGGCGGTGGTCCTGCAACGATCCCGTTTCTTATGGATATTGCAAATAAGTACCCTTGGTTTACGATTGAAGAACTAAGTAATATGATTGCAATCAGTGAGAGTACGCCGGGACCTGTTGGAATTAATATGGCAACATATGCGGGATATCAGGCACTTGGAATCTTTGGCGGAATAGTATCTACGCTTGCATTAACTGTTCCAAGTATAATAATCATATTGATTATTGCAAAGTTTCTTGAAGGTTTTCAGGAAAACCGCATAGTAAAAGCAGTCTTTGCAGGAATAAAGCCTGCAGTAACTGCTCTTATATGTGTAGCCGTATTAAATATTATGAAAGTCAGCTTATTTGATATAAGTGACAACGCATTCAGTCCAAGAATTGCAAGCATAATTATTTGCGTAATCATATTTGTGCTTATTCAGATTAAGCAGACAAAGAAGCTTCATCCGGCATTTTTTATCATATTTGCGGCTGCAATTGGAATAGTATTAAAGCTTTAATGTGTTGATGTCAACAAGTATTGTATTGTCTTCGTTGTATTTACATTCAAGACACTTAAGCAGCGCATTTGAAGTATCAATGCTTGTCAGACTGTCAATTCCTGCAATTGTTGCCCTGCGTCTTAATTTAACACTTTCACGCTCCGGCAGACGGCCTTTTGAAGATGTTGAAATAATATACGAAAGAGTATGATCTTCAATAAGCTCCATTGCACTTTCTGTTTTCTCATTTTCCATAGGAAGTCTTGTTACAACATTTGCCGCAACGCCGTTATCAAGAAGTACTTCGGCGGTACCGTCTGTTGCGTAGATGCTGAATCCAAGCTCCTTAAATTTACGTCCGATTTCGGCAATTTCAGGCTTATCTGAGTCTTTGACAGAAATAAATACTCCACCGTCTTTCTTAAGTGCAAATCCGGCAGCGATAAAACCTTTGTATAATGCTTCTGTTAAGTCTCTTCCAATTCCAAGAACTTCACCTGTTGACTTCATTTCAGGTCCTAACTGAGTATCAAGTCCTGAGAGCTTCGCAAAAGAGAAGACCGGTACTTTGACGGTTACATAGTCAGGCTTTCTATAGAGTCCTGTACCATACGGCATATCCTTTAGCTTCATGCCAAGGCTAACCTTAATTGCCAAATCCACCATAGGAATTCCTGTAACCTTTGATAAATACGGAACAGTACGAGATGCTCGCGGGTTTACTTCGATAACATAGATTTCCCCGTCTTTCACAATGTACTGAACGTTAACGATACCGATTGCGTTTAATCCTTCACATAGCATTTTTGTTGTATTTACAATCTTTTCTTCGATTTCTTTTGTCAGGTCCTTAGCAGGATATACGGCAATAGAGTCGCCGGAATGAATTCCGGTTCTTTCAATATGCTCCATAATTCCCGGAAGCAGTAAATCCGTTCCATCATAAATAGAGTCGACTTCAATCTCCATTCCTTCGATATATTTATCAATGAGAACAGGGTTATCAATTTCATTCTTAAGGATAATCTTCATATACTCAGAAACGTCATCATCAGAACGTGCAATTGTCATGTTCTGACCGCCAATTACATATGAAGGGCGAAGAAGCACAGGATACGTCAAATCATTCGCGGCAATTAACGCTTCTTCAAGTGTCATTACTGTGTGTGCCTTAGCCTTATTAATGTTAAGTTTAATCAAAAGCTCGTCGAAACGCTCACGGTCTTCAGCCATATCAATTGAGTCAGCAGAAGTACCGATAATATTGATTCCGTTATCATTAAGCATTTTTGTCAGCTTTATTGATGTCTGACCGCCGAAGGCAACGACAACGCCAATCGGATTCTCGGTCTTTATTATGTTCATTACGTCTTCTTCACAAAGCGGCTCAAAATACAGCCTGTCCGAAATATCGAAATCAGTTGAAACCGTTTCAGGGTTATTGTTGATTGTGACAACCGTGTAGCCTAAATCTCTTAACGATTTGACACAGTGAACACTTGCATAGTCAAATTCTATTCCCTGACC
>SFNX01000207.1 GCA_004552595.1 Lachnospiraceae bacterium
ATATCTTCATCAAATTTAATTCCTGTAGCTGTTTCCTGCTTAACTTCGCTGAATTCATAGATAAAGTTTGCTGTTCCATCAGGACCTAAATCATCCTGAGTATACTTAAGGAAGTAATCACCCTTCTTAGAAACAACATCATCACTTGAGAACTTAATCTGGTTTCCAACGTTTTTAACAACGTATTCGTGACCGTTTACAGTATTATTCTTTAAGTCTACTTCTCTAATCTTAAACTCAAATTCGCCATCCTTAAGATCACGTCCTACAAGCTCCTTCCAGCCTTCCGGATCCCACTCGCCCTGAGCCTTATAAGTATTTGTAAACTCAAGTGTATCGTTTGAGCCTGCTATTGAATTCTTGATTGAATCAATAAGTCCAACAAATCCTGTTTTATCACTTTCATTTGTAAGCTTTACACTATTCTTAACTTCAAGCTCACCATTATGTTTGTCTGTTATTGTTACAGCAACTGCATATACATCATCTGAGTACTCAACTCCTGCAACATCTCCCTTAACCTCTTCTACAGTGAAGTACTTTGTAACACTTTCATCATAACTTCCAGCTGCATTCTTAAGTACTTCCTGATCATACTTGAAGTAATCTCCGTCAAATGTAAACTTACCATCTTTTCCACACTCAACTGAATCTATAGGATTTCCTTCTGAATCTTTAAGCTTAAATGTGAAATAATCACTGTCTTTAATTGCTCTATTCTCAAGAATCTTTATGCCTTCAAGGCTTCTGAACTAACCTCAACATCATTCTTATATGTTTTCTTTGTTACATCAAGTGTACCGTCACCATTATCCGCAACTGTTACTACAATCTTATAAACAGTTGAATCATATTCCATACCCATAACAGAACCTGTTTTCTCTTTAATGAAATATGTATGGCTTCCCACTTCTTTCTGGGTATATGAGATTGGTGTAAATACGAAGCTAGCACCTTTGTTCTCTACAGTCTCAAGAAGCGTATCACCCTTATAAAGTTCAAAGCTGTAATCGCCACTCTTTAAGTTAGCTCCTTTAACCGTCTTAGTTCCTACAAATGGCACTGTACCTTCTGCTGTATAGTTTGTAAATACAAGGCCATTATGAGTTGCATCTACACCCTCTGTAGTTGATACTGTAGCCTTAAGAGTTCCATCATCGTTGTAGCCAAGTTCAACTGCTATATGATATACCGTTGTATCATATGTTATATGTGACTGCTCATCTACAGCTTTTTCCTTTACAGTGTAATAAATCTTATGATCTGGGATACTATTATAATGATCCTGAGTATACTCAATCACACCAAAATCAAATTTACCTGCACCAGTTACTTCTGCAGAATCAATCACTGTACCTGTTGAATCAATAAGTTCGAAGCTATATTTACCCTTATATGCTTCATCTTTCTTGTCAAATCCTACAAGGAACTTTTCACCGCTAAACTGAACCTTAGTTTTTGATTCATACTTATTCTCAAATACCATTCCGTCGCTATCGGATGAATTTACAACAGTTCCTTCGCTATTCTTAATTTCCTTAGAAACTTTAAGGCGTCCATCATCATATGTAACTGTTACAACTGCTGTATATACCTCAGTACTATATGTAATCCCCTTATTAGTTCCCCTAGTCTCTCTTATCTTATAAGTGTGCTTTCCAACATCAGCAAGTGTATATGTAATCTTATCAAATACAACTGCTGTTCCCTTATTTGTTACTGACTGAAGTTCATTTCCTTTTTCGTCTTCTAATGTAAATGTGAACATGTCGTCAGCAAGTGCCATTCCACTCATGCTCTTAACTGCAGTAAACTGAACGGCATCATCTTCTACTTCATAGTTTACAAAGCTTGGATTAGCATTGGCTGTTCCATCTCCTACAGTCTTAACGCAATTAAGAGTTCCATCACCATTATCAGTAACAACAACCTTAACTGTTGCTATATGTCCATCGTAAACCATCTTAGCATTCTTTGACTCAGGAATAACTTCACTAATTGTATATACATGCTCACCTATCTGACTTTGATCATAGTAAAGCTTTAATGCAAAATCATCTGCAGAAAGTGAATCATTAGTAATTTCGACCGATGTAGCATCAACTAAATCCATAAAGTAACCATTATGAACTCTTGATACCTCTGTCTCACCTTCCTTAATAACAAATTGGAAGTCTCCCTTTGATAATTTATTCTTACTAACTAAAGTCTTTGTACCTTCAATAGTAACGTTACCAACGGCTTTATATGAATTTTCAAATGCCATTGGTTCA
>SFNX01000081.1 GCA_004552595.1 Lachnospiraceae bacterium
TTAACTTCCTTAATGTCATTTTCCACATTACCAAGTGACTCTTTTGCAGCCTTTGACTTAAGTGATTCTATCTCTGAGTTAAGTGCCTTGATTTCTGCAAGCATCTTTGTAATCTTATCAGTCAAATCAGCAGTTGAGCACTTTGCTGCCTTTGCTGCTTCGTTAAGCGTCTTTTCAACTTCAGCATAATAGCTTAATACATTGTCACCTGTAATCGCCTCGATTCGACGTGTTCCTGCTGCGATACCGCTCTCCGATAAAATCTTAAATGCCTTAATGTCTGCTGTGTTTTTAACATGTGTACCACCGCAGAATTCCTTAGAAAATTCGCCCATTGATACTACACGTACCGTATCTCCATATTTCTCGCCAAAGAGCGCCTTAGCACCTGTTTTCTTGGCATCTTCAATACTTAATACTTCTGTGCTAACGTCTAAGCCTTCTTGTATCTTTTCATTAACAAGCTTTTCAACCTTTTCGATTTCTTCTTTGCTCATAGCCTGACCGTATGAGAAATCAAAACGTGTTCTCAATGAATCCTGTGAAGAACCGGCCTGATGAACACTATCAGAAAGTACTTCCTGAAGAGCACTCTGTAAAAGGTGTGTTGCAGAATGGTTTCTGCATGTCTTTGCTCTGTTATCGCTGCATACGCTTAATGAGCAGTCATCGCCACATACGATTGTACCCTCTGTTACCTTTCCTACATGTCCGATTCTGTCTGAAGGAAGCTTTACTGCTTCTGTTACCTCAAACGAACCGTTTTTGGTACGGATAGTACCGATATCTCCAAGCTGTCCACCCATTGTTGCATAGAAAGGTGTTTTGCCTGTAATAATTACGGCTTCATCGCCACCAGCAATCTCATTCTTTAATTCAGATCCGCTTACAATTGCTAAAATCTTGTCATCAGCACTTAACGTGTCATATCCGATAAACTCAGAAACAATTGAAGCATCTATTTCATCATATACTTTACTGTCCTTGTCACTAAGCTTCTGTGAAAAGCTCATGTTGTCACGTGCAAGCTGCTTCTGTTCTTCCATTGAAGCCTTAAAGCCTTCTTCGTCTACACTCATGCCGTTTTCATTCGCAAGCTCAACAGTAAGTTCAATTGGGAATCCGAATGTATCGTATAAGTAGAATGCATCCTTTCCTTCAATCTTATTCTTAGATGCTGCTTTTACATTATTAAGAATCTTATTGAATTCCTTTTCACCATTCTCAAGAGTACTCTCAAAACGAGCGATTTCCTTTTTAAGCTCATCAAGGATGAATGAACGGTTTTCTAAAAGCAACGGATAGCTCTTCTTATATGAAACATCAATATAATTAGCTGCAATTGCAATCAAATCTTCTGTCTTGATTCCAATAGTTCTTGCATGACGTACAGCTCTTCTTATTAGTCTTCTTAATATATAGCCCGCTCCGGTATTTGAAGGTAAGAGCTTTGCTTCATCACCGATAAGCATAACGCTTGTACGAATGTGATCTGCAACGATTCGCATTGATCTTGTTGACTTCTCATCTGATAAATATTTTATTCCCGATGCCTTTTCAAGCATTTCGATTACAGGTGCGAAAATATCAATCTTATATACATCACTCGTTCCATTAAGGAATGCAAGGTTTCTTTCAAGTCCCCATCCTGTATCAACATTCTGCTGTTTAAGTGGAGTAAGATGTCCGTCATGATGCTTTTCATATTGCATAAATACATCATTTCCGACTTCTGTATATTTGCCACAGTGGCAACCAGGCTTACAATCAGGGCCGCAGTCTTCTACATCCTTAACAAAGAACATTTCCGAATCAGGGCCGCATGGTCCGTATTCAAGTCCCCACCAGTTGTCTTCTGCAGGAAGATAGAATATATTCTCCTTTTTGAATCCTGATTCCTCTCTGCACTTTGCACCCTCTTCATCTCTTG
Organism: Lachnospiraceae bacterium; assembly: GCA_004552595.1. Classification (GTDB taxonomy): domain Bacteria; phylum Bacillota; class Clostridia; order Lachnospirales; family Lachnospiraceae; genus UBA2868. The sequence goes on from SFNX01000081.1 coordinate 1,931, forward strand.
GTGCGTTTTCGTCACCTGCAAATACAGTAGCTGCAAGGTGATCTCTGTCAAAGCCGAACACTTCTGTAAGAAGCTCATAGCTCCATTTACATCTTTCCTTCTTGAAATAGTCTCCAAGAGACCAGCTTCCCATCATTTCGAAGAATGTAACGTGACTCTCATCTCCTACTGAGTCAATATCATTAGTACGAACACATCCCTGAACATTGCAAAGTCTTGTTCCCTTTGGATGCTTTTCTCCTAAAAGATATGGCATAAGAGGCTGCATACCTGCAACATTAAATAAAACTCCTGTCGAACCGTCTGATACAAGTGATACTGCACCACAGTTAACGTGGCCTCTTTCTTCATAGAACTTAATCCATGTATCTCTTAAATACTGTGAAGTGAATTTATCCATATTTTACTCCTGATCCTATAAAAGATTTACACCGCATTTAGCAGCATATTCTACAATTCCGTCTTTCCAAATTGAACTTTGAACTTCTCCTACATGTGCCCTTCTTAAGAAGAACATGCATATTCTGCTCTGTCCAATTCCGCCTCCGATAGTATACGGAAGCTCTTTATCTAAAATCGCCTTCTGGAAAGGAAGCTTTGCTCTTTCTTTACAACCGGCAATTTCGAGCTGTTTCATAAGTGAATCCTCATCAACTCGTATTCCCATTGATGATAATTCAATGCTTGAATCAAGGACAGGGAAATATACAAGTATATCTCCGTTAAGTTCCCAATCATCATAATCAGGTGCCCTTCCGTCATGCTTTTCACCGGAAAGAAGTGCTCCGCCGATTTTCATAAGAAATACAGCTTTATGCTCTTTTGTGATTTCGTTTTCTCTTTCCTTAGGTGTAAGCTCAGGCCATCTGTCTTCAAGCTCCTGAGTAGTTACAAACGTAATCTCATCAGGAAGAATTTTATTTATTTCCGGATATTTTCCGTTAAGATAATCTTCTGTTTCCTTAATAGCAGAATAAATTGACTTTACAGTATCCTTAAGTGTATCTGTATTTCTGTCAGTCTTTTCAATTATCTTTTCCCAGTCCCACTGATCGACATATATCGAATGAAGGTTATCCGTATCTTCATCTCTTCTGATGGCGGTCATGTCTGTGTAAAGACCTTCCCCTGTAAAAAATCCGTACTTCTTTAACGCCATCCTTTTCCATTTTGCAAGAGAATGTACTATTTCTACTTCTTTATCACCATTCTCCTTTATTCCAAATTTAACCGGTCTCTCAACACCGTTTAAGTTATCGTTAAGCCCTGATTCGGGTGTAACGAACAATGGTGCCGATACTCTTGTAAGATTAAGTGCTTTTGCAAGCGCGACTTCAAAATAGTCTTTTACTTCCTTAATCTGAATTTCAGTTTCCCTGATTGTCTTAGGGCTTTTATACCCTTTTGGAATAAATATACCTTCCATCTTCCTTCTCTCCTTAGTTTCCTGTCCCCATTGACAGAAATAAACTTAAGTGTACTTATATTACATCTGATGCCTTACGACCTTATACTCGTCATTGAATATAAAATAAGGGCATTTGTAATTGGAGTTTTGAACTAAACGACCATACTCATCTTCATCAAGTTCCATTTGACAATAGTATTCTTCAAATTCCTCGTCGTATATGAAATTTCCACATGATTCACAATTTACGTCACTCATACCAAGTGTGTATTATATCACAATATGCTATCTGTCACCATACTGGGAATTATAAAGATTATAATAAAATCCTTCTTTTTCAATCAGACTTTCATGATTTCCGCTTTCAATTATTCGTCCTTCCTTCATAACAAGTATTGTATCGGCATTTTTAATCGTTGAAAGCCTGTGTGCAATAATAAAACTTGTCTTTCCTTCCATAAGCATATTAAATGCACTTTGTATCTTTTTTTCAGTTCTTGTATCAATTGACGAAGTGGCCTCATCAAGAATTAACATAGGCGGCAGCAAAAGCATTATCCTTGCAATACACAAAAGCTGCTTCTGTCCCTGCGAAAGACTTCCTCCGTCATCTGAGATTATTGTATCGTATCCGTTCTCAAGACGTCTAATAAATGAATGTGCATGTGAAGATTTTGCCGCCCTTAAAATTTCTTCTTCACTTGCATCCGGCTTTCCTAAGCATATGTTATCTCTTATTGTACCGTTTCTAAGCCAGGTTTCCTGAAGCACCATTCCATAATTGCTTCTTAAAGACTCTCTTTGAATATCCTTAATATCGTATCCGTCAACGCTAATAATTCCTTTGTCTGTATCATAGTATCGCATTAACAGATTGATAATTGTAGACTTTCCCGCACCGGTCGGTCCGACAATTGCAACCTTCTGTCCTTTTTTCACAGAAAGGTTAAAGTCTTCAATAAGCTTCTTTTCTTTATTGTATGAAAAAAATACATCTTTGATTTCAATATTGCCCTCTAAGTCATTAAGACAAACTGCGTCAAATTTGTCTAAAGGTTCACTTTTTTCATTAAGCAGCTCAAATATTCTCTCAATGCAGGCAAATGCATTCTGTAATTCCGTAATAACCCCGGTTATTTCATTAAATGGCTTTGTATACTGATTCACATAGCTTAGCATACATGTAAGAATACCAATACTCATATTACCTGAAATAACACCTATTGCGCCAAACAGTGCAACAAACGCATAAATCACATTATATACAAATCTTGTCATCGGATTTGTAAGTGAAGAGAAGAAAATTGCCTTTAGCGAAGCGTTTTTCAGGTCTTCATTCATAGAGGCAAATTTTTCAATTGTCTGTTCTTCCCTGGAAAATGCTTTTACAACTTTTTCATTTGAAATCATTTCATCAATGAATGCTGTCTGTTCACCCCTTGTTTCAGATTGAAGCTTAAACATATTAAACGTCTTTTTTGAAATAAAGCTTGCGACAAAAAGTGATAAAGGAGTTAATAAAACAACAACTAATGTAATACTTAGGCTCATTCTTATCATAAAAATAAGAGTGCCAATAATAGTAACCACACCGGAAAAAGCCTGCGTAAATCCCATAAGAAGTCCATCCGCAAACTGATCGGCATCAGCTATTATCCTTGATACGATGTCTCCTTGTGAATGAGAGTCTATATAGCTGAGCGGAAGTGTCTCAATCTTTTGAATTGCATCATTTCTTAAGTCACGAACAACATAGTATGTAATTTTATTGTTAATCAGATTCATCACCCACTGAAGAATCATAACAATAACCGAAAGAATGATAACCTGTGTAAAAACAGGAATTATTTTGCCCCAGTTTGTTTTATCACCGATACAATCGATTGCCTGTCCGATTTTTAGCGGAATAACAAGTGTAAGTATTACAGAAAAAAGTGCTAAAAGCATCGATAACACAACAAAGAGTGAGTACGGTTTAATTCTTTCAAGAAGTTTTGAAAATGTAGATTTATTCCTCATTTTGCCGCCTCCTCAAACTGTGTATAATATATTTCCCTGTATACTTGTGAACTTTCAAGAAGTTCATCTGAGGTGCCTATTCCCGCAATCTCTCCGTCTTCAAGCACAATAATAATATCAGCATTTATTACAGAAGATGCACGCTGTGTAACAATAAAAGTTGTAGGATTATAGCTTAAGCTTCTGATATTAGCGTTAAGTGTTTTTTCCGTTACAAAATCAAGAGCCGAGGCTGAATCATCAAGAATTAATATCTCAGGCTTTTTAGCCAGTGCTCTTGCAATTGTCAATCTCTGCCTTTGTCCGCCTGATAAATTCTTACCGTTTTGTTCAATATAAGAATCAAGCCCACCCTTAACTTTAATAATATCATCTGCAACTGCAAGTCTTGCTGCCTCATTTAATTCATCATCAGATACATTTTTACATCCGTATCCTAAGTTTTCTCTGATTGTTCCTTTAAATAATACAGCCTTTTGCGGAACTACTCCTATCTTATCCCTAAGCTCATTTATTTCATATTCTTTAACGTCTTTACCAAATACAAGTACTCTTCCGTCTGTTGCATCATAAAATCTTGGAATCAGTGAAACAAGGGAAGTCTTTCCCGAACCCGTTCCTCCGATAATTCCGACAACCTGACCTTTTTTCACTTTAAGCGAGATATTTTCAATAGAATAATCAGAACTGCTGTGATATCTTAGTGAAACGTTATCAAATTCTACGGCAGTATCTGTATCATAACCATCAGAACGATTTGCATCCCGGTTTATATTTTCTTTAGCGTTTTCATCAGTTCTTATCTGTGAATTTTTTAATAAAAATACATCTGAAATTCTTCCTGCTGATGCAAGTGCCTTATTTAGTGTGATAATAAGATTAGCAAGCTTAATAAGTTCAACCAGAATTTGTGACATATAATTGTAAAGCGCGATAACTTCACCCTGAGTAATGATACTGTCATCAACGCGTATGGCGCCTGTATAAATAAGGCAAACAATTCCAATATTTACTATTGCATACGTTAACGGATTAAGCGAACCCGACACTCTTGTACTTTTAATCTGATTTAATACAAGCACATCATTTCGCTTTTTAAACTCTAAAATCTCATCCTCTTCCTTGCAAAATGCCCTGATAACCCTTACACCCGAAAGGTTTTCTCTTGTAAGAAGCAGAATGTTATCAAGCTTATTCTGTACTTCCTTAATCATCGGAATGTTTGTTTTCATAATGATGTATACGACGATAAACAGAATTATTATCACATATACAAAAATCATTGCGGCCTTTGCATCAATTGAAAAGGCCATAATCATTGCACCCAAAACAACGAAAGGGGACCTTAGGAAAAGGCGCAGAAACATGTTTACGCCAGACTGTGTCTGATTGACATCACTTGTCATACGTGTAATCATCGTCGATGTTGTAAGATTGTCAATTTCCTTATATGACAAAGACATAAGGTGTGAGAACAAATCCTTTCTTAAATCGGCAGAAAAGCCTGTTGCCGCTTTTGCCGCAAAGTACTGCGCGGTAACTGAGCTTAATACCCCGACGAGTCCCAGAACAATCATTATTCCAATACATGTATATACATATTTTAAGTTGTTCTGCTTTATTCCCATGTCAATAAGTCTTGCAACTACAAGCGGTAAGAAAAGCTCGAATGAAGCTTCAAGCATTTTAAACAACGGTGCCAAAACACATTCTTTTTTATATTTATTTAAATATTTAAGTAATTTCTTCATGGCTTTCTGATTATATCACATAAATATATTATTATTCCTGTTTCATAACGAAAAAAAAGCTCCCAGGAAACCCTGAGAGCTCTTAGTTTAAAATTAATCCTGTGCAATGATTTCTTTCTTGTTGTAAGAACCACAAGCCTTGCACACTCTGTGAGGCATCATAAGTTCGCCGCACTTTGAACATTTAACAAGATTTGGAGCAACCATTTTCCAGTTTGCTCTTCTCTTATCTCTTCTTCCCTTTGAAGATTTATTCTTTGGACAAATTGACATCAGACACACCTCCTTATCGATATAATCGATATTTAAATGGCTACGCCATAAAAAATCATCATAAGACGCCTTAAAACGTCACTTGCAAAAGTATACAATTTAGATTACCTTTTGTCAACAGTTTTTTAAAGTACCTTTGACAAAAATTCCTTGAGCCTTGGATTCTTCGGGTTTGTAAAGAACTCTTGAGGTGGTGCAATTTCCTGAATTACACCTTCATCAATAAATGCAACTCTTGAGGCAACTTCTCTTGCAAATCCGATTTCGTGAGTTACAACGACCATCGTCATACCACCTTGTGCAAGCTCCTTCATTATTTCAAGAACACCTCCAACCATTTCCGGGTCAAGTGCGGAAGTCGGCTCATCAAAAAGAATAACATCCGGTTCCATTGCAAGACTTCTTGCAATTGCCACCCTCTGTTTCTGTCCGCCGGAGAGCTGATTCGGATATGCGTTTTCCTTATCAAGAAGGCATACATAGTCAAGAAGCTCTCTTGCCTTTGCTTTAGCCTCATCTTCTGTCTTAAGCGAAAGCTTTACAGGAGCAATTGTAAGGTTATCAATAACGGAAATATGAGGAAAAAGATTAAAATGCTGGAAAACCATTCCGATTCTCTGACGTAATTTA
>SFNX01000208.1 GCA_004552595.1 Lachnospiraceae bacterium
AGAATGTTGTGACCGCCGGCGCAAGCCACCTCAAAGGCGCGTTTCACATTGTCTTGTCCCTTCACACCATAAACAAAATTGACAAATGGGAGTATGGTTAGGAAAGTCAATATGAGAGTGATATGTGCCATATTTGCGAGTTCTATGAAGATGTGATTTCTTTCTTCTTTTGACAATGCAAAGATAGTGTTTTTTTGTTGAATCAATCGGTCAATCTCTTACTACTTATTGTATCAAATTTAAAATGTATCAATTTAATCAATAGTTGATATCATTGATACATATCTTTCTGATTCACTTTAATATAAAATATTTGGTTGATACAATATTCGGTTTATATAACAAAATTAATATGTAATCAACTTCAAAAAAATTCAATCTGATTGTGTTGATAAGTGTGAAAAATTATTTGAAAGATGTTAACAATCATTACTGATGCCATTTTGAGCATAACACTTCACGTATTTATATTATCTTTGCAAAAAAGATTTAAATAGTATAATGGAAGATATTCAGGACATTACGAAAAGAGAATTAATTGATTTCTTGATGAAGACAAATGATTGTGGCAAATTCTTCGTTAAGAACATATCGGACAGCGATTACCTTGAACTTTGTATCTTGATTGATTATTATGACGGTCGAAAGTATTTCGAAATACAGGGCAAATGGCAATTGCTCTGTTTCTATGAAATGGATGAAAAATTTTTCTTGACAAACGCAACAAAAGAGGAAAAAGAATTCTTCAAAAAAAGACGACAAAATGTTGTTCAACTGACAAGAAAGAATATTGAGAAATTTCTGAAATAAAGAAAGATATGATATAATTCATCAACATTTAAAAGTGGTTTGGGTTGAAAAAATGAAACGTGGAACATATAAATTTGAAATTGTATTTATTGATGATTCAACAGTTATATTTGAAACTGTACCAAACAACTTTGTTCGTGTTAGGTTAAGTGATGAAACATGGGAGTATTTTGAATGGTTTGAATTTTTCCAACTAAATGACTATATTTGCAAAAGTTCAGTTATGGCAGAAAATGTCTTAAAATATATATGATGAAAACAATTCAAGTAAAGAAAGGAATTCACAAGTACTCTGATTAGCCAAGATGTTATTATCTTGGTGAAAGAAACCAGAACCGGTTCATATACAAATATTTGGACTTGGAGGCAGTTATTACTTCGTTGGCAACCAACAGCATTCGCTTTGTTGAACCCGACCAGTGGGAAGACCGATATGAGAGTCGTTTCTATAATGCCTCCTATGCCCAAGTGAACAATGCGGCGGGCAATACTCCACCAGTGCTTGCGTGCTGTTTCAGCTATGCTCCCGTTAACGAGGCGGCATGGAAACTGTACTCACACGCTAAAACGGGTATAGGAGCGCGTTGCGTGAAGATAAAGATCAACAAGAAAGCATTCCGCAAGCAGATTGTGACTGGCAACAGTGGTTATCGATTGTATGAAGGCGTGGTCAATTACAGTCTTGACAATTATCAAATTAACCATCTGCACGAGCAGCAATATCCTAATGGAGGTGCAAATGCTCTGCATGACGAGCTATTTGTGGACTTTGATTTGGCATCCTACCTGTCGCTGATGCTCGTTAAGCGTCAGGCATTCAGCCATGAGCAGGAGTTGCGCTATTTCATGATACCCGATTTACCCGACACAAAGGGCACTCTTGAACATGAAGAATTCCATGTTGAATGGAAAGACATCCTGGTCGATATCGTGGTAGATGAGCATTGCACCGACACAGAAATGGCGATGCTAATCCAGGTTCTTGAGTCAAAGGGCATCAGCATAGTCCCAAGGCGTGAATTCATCTACGCAATGCCCGACGCTCCAATTATTGTTGAATCTTGATTAGTAAGTAAAAACGTTTTACAAATTAAAGTAGTTGCTGCGTTGGAGGTTGCGGTAGCCGATGGCTTCCATGATGTGGTGCTGACGCACGCTGCCTGATGGCCGCAGAGGGCTCTGCAGGCAGACAGCCCCAAAACTTTTTTTTGGCTCTCGCACCTGCCTGCTTTGCTGACAATCGGGCTCGTTGGGAACTTGGGGATTTAGTGTGCAGGGCGTAAAAAAAAGGAAATCCGTGGAATGGATTTCCTTTTTTGGGGTAGAGACGAAGGGATTCGAACCCTTGACCTCTGCAATGTGACTGCAGCGCTCTAAACCAGCTGGGCTACGCCTCTATTTCCGTTTAGCGAATGCAAAAAAATCGATTCCTAAAAGATGTTAACGCAACAAGCGAAGCTATTATTCTCTCTCTCGGGAGGGAGGGGTGTTTTTATTTCGTATTCCGAAGCACACCGGTGAAGGTGCGGCCGGAGTGAATGCCCAAGCGGCGCGCAGAGAAATAGCGCCAAGGTCTACAGCGGCTACATTCGCCATTCCACACCACATTTTCCGGCATCAATCCGGCGTCAAGAAGCACTATGCGATTGGCTTCTTGAAGTCGGATATGTGCTTTTCCGGTGATGGGATTGCGGTGGCTGATGGCATTGGCATCAAA
>SFNX01000209.1 GCA_004552595.1 Lachnospiraceae bacterium
GCTTGGTGCTAGTTTTAAGTGTCAGTTTGATGCAGAATCATATGAAAAGTTTTTTGAAGATATGGGTTATAAAAATGTTACGTATGAAGTTGTTCGCGGGAGAATGTCATGTGATATTGCTGTTATAGATATCAAAAAATAAGGGATCTATAATTTAAGTCTTAAGAAGAGGTTTGAAAACAACAGAAACTTTGAATTTTATGTAGGAGGAATGGGATTAAAATGATAAATAAATTACACTTAGCAATGATAGAGTTATATAGTGGAGATGCAAAGAGAATTCAACATTTCTGCAAGGTTCATAGTTATGCAAAGATAATTGCCGAAACAGAAAATGTAGATGAAAAATGTTTGTTTATGAAAATTACAGGAAAAAGAAGGCCCTGCATTAGCTAAAAAGTTACTCGAAGAATTAGGATTTGATTGTGATGTATCTGAAAGGGTTCAGTATCTGATTGCACATCATCATACATACGATAATATTGATGGGATTGACTATCAAATACTTGTTGAAGCTGATTTCCTTGTTAATATTATGGAGGATGGTCTATCAAAAGAAGCAGCGCTGGAAGTGTATCATAGAATTTTCAAAACAGAGTGTGGAAAGAAGATTTGTAAGGAAATGTTTGATATCTGTTAGTCAGAAATTTATAAATACAAAGATAAAAACGCAATGTACACTTAAAAATGTACTAGAGCTGGTAGGTAGCCCAGCCGTCCTATTTCTAATAGGGTAAGTAACCTGCCCCTCCGGGTTGTCCATTCTTTGTTCAACTATTATTTAGGAGGGATTCTTATGGACAAAGTAAGTGGAAAGCTGACAGTGTATTTTGAAGAACCATTTTGGGTAGGAATATTTGAACGTATCGAAGATGGTAAATTATCTGTGGCAAAAGTGACTTTTGGTGCAGAGCCAAAAGATTATGAAGTGCAGGAATATGTTCAAAAATACTATTTCAGTTTGAAATTCAGTCCGGCTGTTGATACTGTTGTAAAGGATATAAAAAGAAATCCGAAAAGGATACAGCGTGAAACGAAAAAGCAGATGCAGGAAATAGGCATTGGCACAAAATCGCAACAAGCCTTGAAATTACAACAGGAACAGAACAAGCAAGAGCGCAAGGTAAGAAGCCAAGAGAAAAAAGAAGCTGAAAAACTGCGAATGTTTGAACTGAAACAGCAAAAGAAGAGAGAAAAGCATAAGGGACATTAATGTCCCTTGTGCTTTTTGCTCAAATCGGGATTTGTGGAGGTGAAAACATAATGGCATCAAGAGAATTTATAATTTACTACCGAGGTAAGGTTGTTGGTGGCATATATGATGATAGATTGCTTGTCAAACCCGTAAAATCAGCAATTAGATATATGCCGACAGCGACCTATGAATTGCCATATGATGGAGCAAAGGAAATGCTATTGGTCGATGAGCTGGATAATAAAGAATTTTTGGTAGAATTGTTTAATGCCATGTATGAAGAATTACCTACTCCAAAGGTTAAGAAAAAGAAGTAAACAATTTTCAGGCTTCTGGTGAGTCTGAAAGCACTTAAAGATTTGAAGGTGACGGAGAAATTAAAATGATACTTGAGACAGATAGACTCATTTTAAGAAAATATGTTGAGGAAGATTTTGATGCACTTTTTGAGATAGTATCTGATATAGAAACTATGCAACATTATCCAGCACCTTTTGATGAAGATAAAACAAGGAATTGGATTATTTGGAATTTGGATAATTATAAAAAGTATGGTTTTGGACTTTGGGCAGTTGTATTGAAGGAAACGGGTGAGTTTATCGGAGATTGTGGAATTACTATACAGGATATTGATGGAGAAATGCTTCCAGAAATAGGCTACCATATTCATAAAAAATATTGGAGAAAAGGATTTGCTAAAGAAGCTGCCAGAGCAGTACGAGATTGGGTATTTCTTAATACGCAATACGACACAATTTATTCTTACATGAAATATACAAATATAGGCTCTTATTCTACTGCTATAGCGAATGGAATGCAAAAGGTAAAGGAATATCCTGACCCTAAAAATATTATTTCTTATGCCTATGCTATCACGCGTGAAGAGTGGAAAAAAATGAAAGAAGAGTGAACTAATTTCACTCGAAAATTTCAGTCTTACGGAGAGCTACTGTAAATTAACATGATGAAGAAAGGAACTTAAAATGGATTTCTATGATGTTATAGAAAAAAGATGAACTATTCGTGATTTTGAAAACGAAACCATTCCCGAAGAAGTTGTCGAAAGGATAATTTCAGCTGGACTTAAAGCACCGACAAACGACCATATGAGAGATTGGCATTACATAGCAATTCAAGACAAGGATACCGTAGCAAATTTATAGCGAGGATACGGAATGAACAATGTAAATAAAACACTATATATTCCTTTATACGGAAAGGCTTATGTTAGCAAAAAAGGTATCATCTTGCATGATTCAATAGCAGAAAAGATTTGGAGCAAAGAAGGATTTGAGCTCAAAGGTAAATCAAAATCCAAATGGTTAGCATATTATATGGCTATGCGTTCTGCTATTTATGATGAATGGGTAAAGCAGGAAATAGCGTATAATTCTAATACAGTTGTTCTTCATATTGGTTGTGGTATGGATAGTAGAATTAAAAGAGTTGGAATAGAAGATGTACACTGGTATGATATTGATTTTCCAGACGTCATAGAGGAAAGACTTAAATACTATAGTGAAACAAGTTTTTATCATATGCTATCAGCAGATATGAGAACAGATAAGTGGAAAAGTAGCATAGAACATAATCGAAATGCTATTGTTATTCTTGAAGGGGTCAGTATGTATTTTCAACCAGAGGAACTAATAACATTACTATCTGATATTAGCCAGTATTTTAATTCTGTTAAACTTTTAATGGATTGTTATACGGAGCGTGCTGCCAAAGCGTCAAAATATAAAAATCCAATCAATGATGTAGGTGTTACGGTTGTATATGGTTATGATGACCCACAAGAATTGGCAGTGAAAACAGGATACAAATTTGAGAAAGAGCATTGTATGACTCCTCAAAAATATATTGATGAATTGCAGGGGATAGAGAAAAACGTATACAAAAATCTGTTTGCTGGAAAGATTGCTAAATCGCTATATAGGATGTATGAATTCAAAAAAGTATAAGGAAGCGAAACTTTCAGTCTTACGGAGAGGCTGAAAAGCAACAGAAACTTTGAAGCTTAGGGAGAATAATATGGTAGCAATAATTGGAGCAATAACATTTTCAGAGGTAAGAAAGAAAAGTGTATTATGACACCTCTTTCATTTGTCGCAGCGGTATGTTTTTGGATAACTGCGTTAGTATGATAGAGGAATGAACTTTGAATTTGAATAATGGGAAACAATCTTTTAAGCTGACATTTGAAGAAATACAGAATATTGCGGGAATAGCAATAGACCACTCATTTCTGAAATACAAAAAGGAATTAATCGATTACGGTTACGAGGTTAAAAAAATATCTATGAAGGAGCAGACGGTCATTTTTAATAAAATTGGCTAACAACTATCCGGTTTGCTTCTCTACTTTGCGTAGGTGGAAAATGGTTCTTTCTGCGGTTATGATATTTTCATAGGAGGTACATGAGTATGAATCAATATGTAACAGGAGCAGTGATTAAAGAACTGCGGGAAAAATATCATTTAACACAGGCAGAACTTGCTGTGAAGTTGAACGTTTCAGATAAAACTGTGTCGAAATGGGAGACTGCAAAGGGATATCCGGATATTACCAATAGCGCAGGTATTTGGCATATCTATTACGGAATTGATTTCAGGAAATGCCATCAGTAATGTAAATATTTCCGCTAATATGCTGCGTTCAAAGTTTTATGTGTGCCCGGTTTGTGGAAATATTATTCATAGCACAGGTGAAGCTGTCATTCAGTGTCACGGAATAATGCTCAAGCCATGCCAGGCAGAAAAAGCGGATGAGAATCACAGGGTATTTATTGAGCGAATTGAAGA
>SFNX01000082.1 GCA_004552595.1 Lachnospiraceae bacterium
TGGGTGATAAGAGTGCAACAGCATGGGGATGCGATCTTACATATGATTACGTTAAAATAAATGCTGATTACAGGTCATAGTAAAAAGGAGAAAGTATTATGGGTGTAATGGAGAGTTATGAATATTATTCTGCATGTCCTCAGTGTGGTGCGGCAAATATCGGACATGAAAAATGCGATTATTGTGGCGCTTCTTTAATTAAGAAAAGAGTAAACACAAAGCTTTCAAACTATGATGAATTTGAAAGTGAAGACGACAAGAATTTAAGGGAAGATATTGATTACCCTGTAATTAATGCAAAGCTGTTCGGAAATGACAGCTTCTTAGTAATATTCTGTTCTCTGTTTGGCGGTGGATTTCTTCTTATCCCTACAGTGTTATGCATTTCCTTTGTTTCTACGGGAATCATGGAAATGTGGGCATACGCTATGTTTTTAATATTCTGGCTAATCGGTATTGGCGCATTAATTCCGTTAATAAACCATATTATTAAAAAATCAAAGTGTAATAAAGGAACGGAAATAGAAGGCATAGTAAGAGGATACGAAAAATCAATGGTTATGGTTAACGGCAGTCCTACACTGAGAATGCGTATTCTTATTGATAAAGAAACAGAACCAAAAATACTTGTATTAAATACGGGCAGTACAAGAAGAGTATACCCTATCGGAAAGACAATAAAGCTTAAAGGATATAACAAAAATTTTATTATTGTTGAAAATAAGATTATTTAGTATAATAGCTTGCGGTAAACACGTCAGTTCGAGACCTTCCTGACGAAAAACAAAACTAAAGGAGACAATTTAATATGAAAGAAACTAACACACGTTTAATTACGATGGGAGCGGCAATTGCTGCTTTGTATGTAGTATTAACACTTATTGCAAATGCTTTTGGACTTGCAAATTATGCAATTCAGGTGCGCTTTTCGGAAGCACTCACAATACTTCCGTATTTCACACCGGTTGCGATACCGGGACTATTTGCAGGATGCATAATTAGTAACATTTTGACCGGAGCGATGCCGCTTGATGTTATCTTCGGCTCACTTGCCACTCTTATTGGTGCTATCGGAACAAATATTCTTAAAAAGAAATTCCCTAAAATAAAATGGTTAGCTCCGCTTCCGCCAATTATCGCAAATACAATAGTAGTACCTTTTGTGTTAGCTTATGTTTACAAATTTGATGGATCAATACCATATTTCATGCTGACAGTCGGAATCGGCGAAGTCATTTCATGCGGAATACTCGGTATGATTTTACTCTTCTCACTTGAGAAATATAAAAGCAGATTGTTTTTTGACAATTCAGATATGTAAAATGTCTGATGAAAGGAAAACATGTCAAAATATATTATGGCATTTGATGCCGGAACAACTTCAAACAGGTGCATCATCTTTAATGAAAAAGGACAGATTGTATCACAGGCAGCAAAGGAATTTACGCAGTACTTTCCTAAGCCGGGATGGGTTGAGCACGATGCGGACGAGATATGGTCAACACAACTTGGTGTTGCCGTTGAAGCTATGAATAAAATCGGAGCAGACGCATCGGAAATTGCGGCTATCGGAATAACTAACCAGAGAGAAACAACAGTAGTCTGGGATAAAAATACATCAGAGCCTATATGTAATGCCATAGTATGGCAATGCAGAAGAACGTCTCAGTACTGCGACGAACTTAAGGAAAAAGGTCTTATCGAGAAGTTCAGAAATAAAACAGGTCTTGTAATAGACGCATACTTCTCGGGAACAAAACTAAAGTGGATTTTAGATAATGTCAAAGGTGCGAGAGAGAAGGCAGAAAAAGGCGATTTGCTTTTTGGCACAATTGATACATGGCTAATATGGAAGCTTACTAAAGGAAGGGTGCATGTTACTGATTATTCAAATGCATCAAGGACACTTCTTTTCAACATAAATACTCTTGATTGGGATGACGAAATATTAAATGAATTCAACATCCCAAGGAGTATGCTTCCAAAAGTGTGCCAGTCAAGTGAAGTATACGGCGAAACAGACACATCGTATTTAGGGGGCAAAATCAAAATTGCCGGTGCAGCCGGCGACCAGCAGGCAGCGCTTTTCGGGCAGACATGCTTTAACATGGGAGATGTTAAAAACACATACGGAACAGGCTGCTTTATGCTTATGAATACAGGAGAAAAGCCTGTATATTCAAAGAATGGGCTTGTTACTACAATTGCATGGGGACTTGACGGGAAAATAAACTACGCACTTGAAGGCTCAATATTTGTTGCGGGTGCAGCAATACAGTGGCTAAGAGATGAAATGAAGCTGATTGATTCTGCATCAGACAGTGAATATATGGCGAATAAGGTTAAGGATACAAACGGATGTTTCGTAGTGCCTGCATTTACCGGACTTGGTGCACCACACTGGGATCAGTATGCCAGAGGTACAATTGTAGGGATTACAAGAGGAGTAAATAAATATCATATAATAAGGGCTACTCTTGAATCTATAGCATTACAGACGTATGATGTGTTAAAGGCAATGAAGGCAGACAGCGGAATTGATATCGATTCATTAAAGGTTGATGGTGGCGCCAGTGCCAATGATACTTTAATGCAGATGCAGTCAGACTTCATATCAGTGCCTGTAATCAGACCCGTATGTGTTGAAACAACAGCAAGAGGTGCCGCGTATCTTGCCGGACTTGCAGTTTCATATTGGGAAAATAAAGAAGAAGTAATTAGAAATAACCATATTGATAAGCTGTTTAAGCCTGAAATCAGTGACGATGAAAGAAATAAAAAAATTTCAGGATGGGAAAAAGCAGTTAAATACTCTTATGGATGGGCTAAGGAGTAAAAAGTGTTTCTATTATTATTGTTAATTTGGATATTGTTTAACGGACAGCTGACCTTGGAGATTTTCCTCTTTGGCCTTGTTTTTGCATCTTTGATATACGCATTTATCTGCAAGTTCTTCGGATTTTCATTTAAAAAAGATATAATGCTTATTAAGCTTTCGGGGTACATAATCGAGTACCTCCTGGTTTTATTTATTGAAATCGTAAAAGCAAATTTAGTGACCGGAAAGCATCTTCTTTCTGAGAGATATGAAGTTGAACCTGTATTAGTAACGTTTACGACGGCTCTTAAGACAGAGACGGCAAGAGTTGTGCTTGCCAATTCAATTACGCTTACTCCGGGAACAATAACCGTAAAGCTAAGTGATGATGAATTCAGTGTACACTGTCTTGATAAAAGCCTTGCAGTCGGACTTTCAGATTCGATATTTGTAAAGCTTCTTATGAGAATTGAAAGATTAAAGGATAATATGGAGGAAAGCTAAATGGAATTTGTATTATCTAAAATACTTATTGCTGCATTAATTATTTTTGCGATACTGCTGTTTTTCTGTTTATACAGAGCTATAAAGGGTCCGCAGGTGGCAGACAGACTTATGGCAGTTAATATGATGGGAACAATTGTAATCGTTATTATTACAATACTTGCCATCCTTCTTAAGGAAGGGTACCTTATGGATATCGGAATTATTTATGCAATGATGAGCTTCCTTGCCGTGATAGTTCTTACAAAGGTATATATCGGCACGTTTGTTCAGAGGGGAGGAAGATAGAATGAGTATTATGGAAATCTTTCGCCTTACAATAGGAACGATATTTTTTGTCAGTGGAATAGTTGTATTTGTAATTGAAATACTCGGTATAACACATATGAAATATGTGCTTAACAGATTACATGCTGCCGCTATGGGAGACACATTGGGATTGTTTCTTGTCATGACCGGATTATGCTTCTATTCGGGATTTAATTCTACGAGTGCAAAGATTGTTCTTACGGTTATTCTGTTTTGGATAGCCTCTCCTGTTGCATCGCATATGACTGCATTACTTGAATCATATACAAATGAGAGACTTAACAGGCATTTAACCTTTGAAGGAGATTTGGATGCTCTTGAAGAGAAGCTTTCAAAGGAAGCAAAGGAAAAAGAAAAGTAGGTAAAGAATACTATGACCGTTTTTCAGATTTTATTAATGATATTTCTGCTTGTGTGTGCGATAGCAGTGAGTTTTTCGAAAAATCTTCTTAATTCACTGCTTATTTATATGTCGTTTTCACTTATAATGTCTGTTCTATGGATATGCCTTGAATCTCCTGATTTAGGAATTACCGAGGCGGCTGTAGGTGCAGGAGTAACAAGTATTTTGTTTTTTGCCACTTTAAGAAAGATAAGGGCAATCGATGTTCAGAGAGAAGCTGACATTGATGAAGATGACATCATCGAAGAAGAACACACAGAGAATAAATAGTACTGCGTATAGAGGTTATATTTCGTGAGTAAAAGAAAAGCTGATTTTGAGTATGAGAAATCATTCTCTTACAAATTTAATACTTGGCTCTCAGGAACTGAAGACCCATATGTCGGAAAAGTGGAAATGAAAAAGCAACATCACAGAAAGACTGATGAGGCTACGATTCAGGAGAGAATGAGAGAACATCATAAGCTTAGAGAGAAAGTATATGATGTTGACAATAAAATGGTAGTGAGCTTTAACAAATTATATAAAGTTTTTGCCATTATATTCTGTATTTTTCTTTTCTTACTTCTTGCATGGAACGTTTCATATCTGCCACCTCTTGGTGCCGCGGATAAGGCGGTAAACAACGAAGTTCCAAAAAGATATATAGAATCAGGAATAGAAGAAACAGGTGCAATTAACTTTGTTACGGGTATGATTCTTGACTACAGAGCGTTTGATACACTTGGTGAATCAAATGTGCTTTTCTGTGCAACAATTACAGTGTTAATTCTTCTGCAGATTACAGATAAGAAGAAAAAGAAAACAGATGAAGATATGATATTTGAACCGCATGATGATCCGATTCTTAAATTGAGTGCAAAGGTGTTGGTGCCTGTTATTATGATTTTTGGTGTGTATGTAGTATTAAACGGACATTTATCACCGGGCGGAGGATTTTCAGGTGGAGCAATCATCGGTGCGGGATTAATTCTTTACCAGAATGCGTTCGGATTTTCAAAAGCAAAGCTTATATTTAATGAAAAGACATATAAGTCTATTAGTGCATGTGCGCTTTTAACATACTGTTTATGCAAAACATATTCATTCTTTACGGGAGCAAACCATTTAGACAGCCATATTCCGCTTGGGATACCGGGACATATTTTATCAAGCGGACTTATATTAATTCTTAATATTTGTGTCGGAATGGTAGTTGCATGCACTATGTATACATTCTATGTAATGTTTAGAAAGGGGGATTTTTAATGGGAAACAATCTCCTTACAAATTATGGACAGCTTGTTGCAATGACGTTGTTTGTAATTGGTTTTGCAAATCTGTTGCTTAACAAAAACCTTATTAAAAAAATTATCGGCTTGAATATTATGGATTCTGCAGTTTATTTGTTTTTGGCGGAAATGGGTTATATTTCCGGAAGAAAGGTACCGATTTTAACTGACGGAATTGAAAAAGCCACATACTACATAAATCCTATACCGTCGGGACTTGTTCTTACCGGTATTGTTGTGTCGGTATCTGTATCTGCACTTATGCTTGCGCTTACAGTAAGACTGTATCAGAGATACCATACACTTAATCTCGATGAGATTTCAATGATTCTTAAGAAGGAGGGGGCATAATGCATTTTCAGTTAGTCCAGAACTTCCCTTTCTTTACAATATTATTGTGCTTAATCAGCGCAGTCATTTGCTCGGTATTAAGTGGTAAGGCAGCCCGTTTTGTGAATACTGCTTTACTTATTACTGTTACGGTTATGAATGCACTTGTGTTCATGTATGTCAACATGACCGGTGAAAGCTACGTATATATGATGGGCCATTTCCCTGCACCTTGGGGTAATGAAATACGTGTAGGTGTGCTTGAAGCGTTTATGGCTACTTTTTTTGCAATAATAATGCTTTTATCTATGTTTGGCGGACATCATAAGCTTCTTGAAGAAGTAGATGAAGAAAAGCACAGACTTTACTATATTCTTGTAAATCTGTTACTTAGCTCGTTACTGGCACTTGTATATACCAATGACCTGTTTACGGCTTATGTATTTGTTGAAATCAATACTATTTCGGCAGCAGGTCTTATTATGATAAGACAGATTGGACGTACTATAGAAGCAGCAGTCAGATATATGATAATGTCGCTTCTCGGATCGGGTCTTTTACTTATGGGAATTTGTATGCTCTATGATTTAACAGGTCATCTTCTCATGAGTAATATTAAAGAACAGGTGGCAATACTTGCAACTGATCCGAATTCGCAGGTGCCACTTATGATTACGATTACAATTATGTCGGTAGGACTTTGCATTAAATGTGCACTGTTCCCATTTCATGCATGGCTCCCGGATGCGTACGGATATTCGACAGTGTCATCTGCGGCAATGCTTTCAAGCCTTGTATCAAAGGGATACATTTTCCTGCTTATTAAGATAATTTACAGAGTAATTGGCTTTGATGTTTATGAGAGAAGCCATATTATGAATATCCTCTTTATTTTTGCTTTGTGTGGAATGATTTTTGGCTCGGTAAGCGCAATAAGGGAATCGGACATAAGACGTATGATTGCGTTCTCATCAGTGGCCCAGATTGGTTATATTTTCATGGGTATCGGAATGGGAACAAAAGCCGGAATGGTAGCGGCAATATTCCATATACTTACGCATGCTGCAACAAAGTCATTACTGTTTATCGCGGCTATCGGACTTACAGATGTATCGGGATATTCAAGAAAGTTTTATGACATTACAGGTGCCGGATACAGAAATAAGGTTGCCGGAGTCGGATTTTTAGTAGGTTCACTTTCAATGGTAGGTGTTCCATTGTTCTCAGGATTTATCAGCAAGTACTTATTTGCAACGGGAGCAATAAAGCTTACAGGAAAAATGATGCCTGCGCTTATATGTCTTGCTGTTTCGACAATACTTAATGCTATTTATTTCATGAAGACAGTAATCAGAATATATACACCTGATAATTCGCTTCATTATCAGTCAGTTAAGACAAAGGACGAAATGCTTTATGCATTTACAATGGTCGGATTTATTGCAATTAACCTTTTACTCGGAATAAATTCCCACCCGGTCGTATTATTTATTGAACAAGGATTGGAGATGTTCTCATAAGTGGATATCGTACTTAACTTACAATTTCATTCAGACAGTATAAGCATTATATTCAGTGTATTGGCTATTATTGTATTTGCCTGTGCAGGAATATTTTCATTTGAATATATGAAGCATGAAGGACACCATTTAAGATATACGATATTTTACGTTTTATCTTTTGTTGTTTTTCAGGCATTATGCTTTGCCGGGAATCTCATTACGTATTATTTCTTTTTTGAAATGCTTACGCTTTTAACATTCCCTCTTGTACTTCACAATGGTTCAAGGGAAGCTACTATGGCAGGACTTAAGTATCTGTTTTATTCGCTGTGCGGAGCATATATGGTTTTGTTTGGACTGTATTTTTCAAACAGCTCACTGAGCTTTTCTGAAGGCGGATACATGAACAGTATAATTGCCGGTTCAACGCATACAGACACACTCTATGTTGTATGTATAATACTCATGATTTTCGGATTTTCGGTTAAGGCTGGAATGTTCCCGATGCATGCATGGCTTCCTGCAGCACATCCTGTAGCACCTGCACCTGCATCAAGCGTTCTTTCGGCAATAATTGTTAAGGCCGGTGTTCTTGGAATAATAAGAACTGTTTTCTTTGTATATGGAAAAGATTTTATTATCGGAAATATTGTTCAGAATATATGGATGATATTTACACTTATTACCGTGTTCATGGGTTCAATGCTTGCATATAGGGAAGATGGATTAAAAAAGAGACTCGCGTACTCAACCGTCAGCCAGGTTTCTTATATTTCTTATATTCTATTCGGACTTGCAACGACAACAAAGACCGGGTTTGATGGTGCTCTTTTACAAGTAGTAGCGCACGGAATAGTTAAGTGTGGTCTATTCTTGTGTGCGGGTGCAATTATTTATAAAACAGGTAAAACAAAGGTGTCACAACTTAGAGGTATCGGAAAACAGATGCCTGTTACAATGGTATGCTTTACAATTCTTTCACTTTCATTAATCGGAATTCCGCCGACGGGAGGATTTGTGAGTAAGTGGTATCTTGCAATAGGAGGACTTGAAAGCAATGTGTCTTATATCAGCACTTCTTACAGCCGGATATTTACTCCCTGTGTCAATGCGAGGATTTTTCCCGGGAGATGACTTTGACACTGAAAATGTAATAAAGCTCGAGCCAAACTTATTAATGACAATACCTATTATTGTTCTTACAGTACTTGCTGTATTAGTTGGAATTTTACCGTATTTCATTACCGGTTTAGTTTAAATAGTAATTTCGGAGAAAGAAATGATTTTTACAATACTTATTCCATTTATTGCAGGCGCCCTGATTAAAGTGATCAGGTTTAAGAAAAGGGTTCATAAGGAAATATTTCTTGAATCGCTTGTTATATTAAATAGCATACTTGTTTTCTATCTTATCTTCACAGGTAACGGTGAAACCTTTACCCTTGCCAAATTCACCGGTGGATTGTCAATTGCATTTAGGATAGACGGGTTATCCAAAATATTTGCAGGCCTTGTTTCATTTTTGTGGCCGCTTGCAACTCTTTATGCTTTTGAGTATATGACCAAGGAAGAAAGAGAAGATACATTCTTTATGTTCTATACGATGACATATGCGGTAACGCTTGGAATCGCAATGGCAGAGAATATTTTAACAATGTACTTTTTCTATGAATTTCTTACACTGATTACCGTTCCGCTAGTAATGCATACTCTTACAAGGGAAGCAATACTTGCATCAAGAAAGTACCTGTACTATTCACTTGGAGGAGCGGCATTCGGATTTATAGGAATGATATTTATCATTGTTAACGGAATTACTCCAAGTTTTCAGTATGGCGGCGTTTTAGCTCCTAATATGTGGGCTGCCAATTCGGATGTATTGCTTATAGTTTATGTGCTTTCATTTATGGGATTCGGAGTAAAGGCTGCAATATGTCCGTTTAACTCATGGCTTCCTGCAGCAGGCGTGGCACCTACACCTGTTACAGCTTTGCTTCATGCGGTTGCTGTCGTTAAATCGGGTGCTTTTGCAATTATCAGATTGACATATTACTGCTATGG
>SFNX01000083.1 GCA_004552595.1 Lachnospiraceae bacterium
GAAGAGAGAAAGGCTGCCAAGAAGGAAAAGGACTTTGCAAAGGCAGACGCAATAAGGGACGAGCTTCTCTCTAAGGGCATTACAATTAAGGATACACGCGAGGGCGTAGTGTGGAGCATATAGAAAAACCAATTCTTTTGACTGTTAATGAAATATTTAACTCAAAAGAAGTCAGACCAAATGAATATTCTCCACTGGCACTTGCATTTATTGGCGACAGTGTCTTTGACTTAGTAATAAAATCTGTAATAGTTGAAAAAGCCAACTGTCAGGTCAATAAGCTCCAGAACAAAACGAGTAAAATCGTACGCGCAACTACTCAGGCACTCATAGTGGATGCTTTAAAGGACGAACTTAGCGAGGAAGAGGCTAACATATACAGGCGCGGGAGAAACGCCAAGCCGTACACTAAGGCAAAAAATGCGAGCTATTCAGAGTACTGTAAGGCTACAGGGCTTGAAGCCTTAGTCGGGTATCTGTATTTAAAGGGTGATACTGAGCGCCTTATAGCATTAATTAAAACAGGGCTTGAAAACGCTGAAATTACTATATAAAATAACAATCTTTCAGCTTACCGGCATAATAACATAATCGGTGTCCAATAAATGGGACACCATATGTGCTATACTTGAAAAAAATAAAACAGACGGCAAAAGGACATTAAGATGGAAGGATACGAAGAGTATTTAATAGAAGGAAGAAATGCGGTAATAGAGGCAATAAGGGCAGGCAAGGACATTGACAAACTGTATGTACTTGACGGTTGCCAGGACGGACCGATTGTTACTATTAAGAGAGAAGCGCGTAAGACGGACGCGATTATTAAATATGTAACGAAAGAGCGTCTTGACCAGTTGAGTTCTACAGGCCATCACCAGGGGGTGATAGCTCAGGCGGCCGCATACAATTATTCTGAGGTTGATGATATTCTTGCCGAGGCTGAACAGAAGGGCGAGCCTCCGTTTATTTTCCTGCTTGACGGAATAGAGGACCCACACAACCTTGGAGCTATAATAAGGACAGCTAATATTGCCGGTGCGCACGGTGTAATCATCCCTAAAAACAGAGCTGTGGGGTTGACTGCAACGGTCAACAGAGCTTCTGCAGGTGCTCTTAACTATACTAAGGTGGCCAAGGTTACTAATATTGGTAAGACAATTGATGAACTTAAAGATAAAGGAATATGGTTTGTTTGTGCCGATATGGACGGGCAGGTTATGTACAGCCAGAACCTAACCGGTCCGATCGGACTTGTAATAGGAAACGAAGGCGACGGAGTATCAAGGCTTGTAAGAGAGAAATGCGACTATGTCACTTCAATCCCGATGAAGGGAGAAATTGAATCGCTGAATGCATCAGTAGCCGCAGGCGTTTTGGCATACGAAATTGTACGTCAGCGTATGTACGGTAAATGATTATGAAGAACAGACTGGCGATTTTTGACCTTGACGGAACTTTATTTGACACGAGGAAGGTTAACTATCAGGCTTATAAATATGCCCTTGATAAGTATGGAGTAGAGCTTGACTATGAGCTTTTTGCATCGCAGTTTAACGGAAGGCTTTACAAGACTTATATGGGAACGCTTATGGGTGATGTGATTGGCACGGATGAGAATATTGAAGCTGCCCACAACCTTAAAATAGAAAAGTATTCTCAATTCCTTAACGATGCAGTAATAAACGATTCGCTCTTTTCGATGATTGACTGCATGAAGGACACATATCATATTGCGCTTGTGACAACCGGTGCGACAAAGAATGTTTATCAGATTCTTGATTATTTTAATGTTCGTAATAAATTTGAACTTATCATTACGCAAAATGACGTTGTCAACAAAAAGCCTGACCCTGAGGGCTTTTTGAAAGCTATGGAATACTTTAATGTAAGCAGGGAAAATACAATTGTATTCGAGGATTCGGATGTAGGGATTGAAGCTGCAAAGAAAGCAGGGCTTGTTACATATATTGTGAAAGGATATTCATAATGACAATAGAATTTGATGTACAGATGACAACTCAGAAGATGTATGACTATATGTTGTTTCACACGTTTCGTTCGTTTTCGGGAATTATGGGTGAGATAGTCGGGATATTGCTTATTGCTGCGTATTTTGTAGCACATAGGCCGTTATATCTTATTGCGGGAATTGTAGTTGTGTTCTATCTGCCGGTCGCATTATATCTTAATGCTAAGAAGCAGGTTACACTTAATCCTGTGTTTAAGACTCCGCTTCACTATATTCTTGATGATGAGGGCATTACGGTTCATTCGGGTGATGCGAGCGATTCGCAGAAGTGGGAAGATATGTATAAAGCTGTTTCATCAGGTAAGAGCATCATCATCTACACGAATAAAATTAATGCGTGTATTTTTCCAAAGGCTGATCTTAAGGATAAGCTCCCAGACGTTATTGCAATGATAAGCACTCATATGGATCCTAAACGCGTAGTAATAAGGACAATGTCATGACAGAAGTTTTTGAATCATACTCTACAGAGGATACATTTGAATATGCAAAAAAGCTTGGAAAGAATGCCAAGCCCGGCCAGGTTTACACATTAACGGGAGATCTAGGAGTAGGGAAAACGGTTTTTACCAAGGGCTTTGCAAGTGGACTTTCAATAGATGAACCGGTTGACAGCCCGACATTTACAATAGTTAAGGAATATTTGTCAGGCAGAATGAATTTCTATCATTTCGATGTATACAGAATCGGCGATGTATCAGAAATGGATGAAATCGGATACGAGGATTATTTTTATTCTGACGGAGTATGCATTATCGAATGGGCTAACTTAATAGAAGAGATTATTCCTAGTGATGCGATATCGGTTACGATAGAAAAGAACCTTGAAAAAGGCTTTGACTATAGAAAGATACAGATTAAGGCGAATTGATTTATGAAGATTTTGGCAATAGATTCTTCGGGACTTGTGGCAACTGTTGCGGTTTTAGAGGATGATGAATTAATAGCAGAATATACAGTTAATTATAAGAAGACTCACTCAGAGACACTTCTTCCGATGCTTGATGAAATCAAGTCAATGATTAACCTTGACTTAAGTGAGATTGATGCAATTGCTGTGACAAAGGGACCCGGTTCATTTACAGGGCTTAGAATCGGTTCTGCAACAGTAAAGGGACTTGCATATGCGCTTAATGTCCCTATTATTTCTGTTCCGACAGTTGATGCATTAAGCATGAATCTGTGGGGAAGTGACAAGCTTATTGTTCCTGTTATGGATGCAAGACGAGAACAGGTGTATACAGGTATTTATGAATTTGCAGGCGGTGAGCATACCTGCATTTTAGAACAGGACGCACTGTCAGTTGAAGATTTATGCAAAAAGATTAACGATTTATCGCGCGAGGTTATTTTGCTTGGCGATGCAGTTCCGGTATATAAGGATAAGTTTGATGAATTAATCAAGGTACCTCATTCATATGCGCCTGCGAACATGAATAGGCAGAAGGCTTCATCCCTTGGAGTTCTGGCATTTGAATATTTTAGGAAGGGACTTACAGAGAGCGCTTTTGACCATAAGCCTGAGTATTTAAGGCTTTCACAAGCTGAACGTGAGAGAATGGAAAGACAATAAATGACAGATATTGTAATCCGTGAAATGTCCGATGAAGACATCGACAAAGTTTCTATTATAGAAGAAGAGTGCTTCTCAATGCCATGGAAGCCTGATGATTTCAGGCAGATGATTGAAAATGACAATATGACATATGTTGTATTGACTCTTGATGGCGAAGTGATTGGCGGCGCAGGGTTAAGATGTATACTAACGGATGGTGAGATTACTAACGTTGCAATCACTAAGAAACACAGGAGCAAGGGATACGCAAAGCCAATGCTTGAAAAGCTTATGGAACTTGGAAGAAAGCTTGGATGCGAGGCGTTCACACTTGAAGTAAGAGTGAGTAATGAGCCTGCAATCAGACTCTATAAATCTCTCGGGTTTAGAGAAGCAGGAATCCGGCCTAATTTTTACGACAAACCAAAGGAAGACGCCCTTATTATGTGGGCATAATTAATATGTTAGACGTATGTTTACTTGGAACAGGCGGTATGATGCCGCTTTCATACAGATGGCTTACCTCATTGATGATGAGATACAATGGGACAAGCATTTTGATCGACTGTGGTGAGGGTACCCAGATAGCAATGGCTAAGAAGGGGTGGAGTCCAAAACCTATTGATATTATTTGCTTTACACATTTTCATGCAGATCATATCAGTGGTATCGTGGGAATGCTCCTTTGCATGGGAAACGCCGACAGAACCGAACCGGTTACAATGATCGGACCGAGAGGTCTTGAGAGAGTCATTAATTCGATGAGAATTATTGCGCCTGAGCTTCCGTTTGAGCTTAATTTCATTGAGATTACTGAGCTTGAGCAGGAATTTGATTTTGGAGATTTCAGAATCAGAGCCTTCAGGGCTAATCACAACATAATGTGCTATGGCTACAGTCTTGAGATTGACAGAACAGGTAAGTTTGACGTTGAGAGAGCCAAGGCACTTAATATTCCTGTTAATATGTGGGGCAGACTGCAAAACGGCGAGGAGATAGAATATGAGGGAAGGTACTTAACGCCTGATATGGTGCTCGGCCCTGACAGAAAGGGAATAAAGCTCACATACTGCACAGATTCAAGACCTACCGATATGATCGTTAAAAACGCTGCGGATTCGGACCTTTTCATATGTGAAGGAATGTACGGCGAGCCGGGCATGGAGAAGAAGGCACGCGAGAATAAGCATATGACGTTTTATGAGGCAGCCGACATGGCTAAGAGGGCTAATGTCAAGGAACTTTGGCTGACGCATTACAGCCCAAGCCTAAATTATCCTAAAGAATACGAGAACGCTGCAAGGGAGATTTTCCCTAATACACACACCTGCAAGGATGGCAGAACTAAGGAAATAAATTTTGAAGAATAATTCAGGGAAGAATGTTTCAGGAAAAGGCATATTTGTTATGGTTGTACTGGCGCTTTTTGTGCTGGCTACTTTCTATATCATAAATAACCGCGCAAAGCGCATTGAAAAAGATGTCGATAAGGTGAGTCCTGTAAAGGAACTTCTTGTGATGGATTTGTCGGCAAATTATCCGAACACCCCTAAGGAAGTCGTTAGAATGTACGCAGAGATTACGCGATGTTTTTATGGAGAGAGCTACTCTGAGGATGAATTTATCGCTCTTGCTAAGTTGTCGCGTGAGCTGTTTGACCAGGAGCTTATAGATAACCAGGACGAAGAATCATACATTCGCGCTCTTCGTGCAGAGGTTGCATTATATAAGCAGAAGAACAGCACAATTTCTAGTGTTTCGATTTCTTCAAGCGCAGATGTTGAATATTATAATTTCAAAGATGATGAATGGGCTCAGCTTGTCGTTATATACTCTATTAAGACCGGCAGCAGTACAAGTCCTACTAAGGAAAGATTTTTACTTCGAAAGGACGATGAAGGACACTGGAAGATTTTCGGTTTCAGAAATGAAAGTCTCAATAAGTCCGAAAATGGTGAACAATAAATGGAAAACGTTACGATTCTTGCAATTGAGAGTTCATGCGACGAAACAGCAGCAGCCGTTGTAAGGAATGGCCGGGATGTGCTCTCAAATGTTATTTATTCGCAGATTGATTTACATACGGTTTATGGCGGAGTTGTACCTGAAATAGCATCAAGAAAGCATATTGAGAAGGTGACTCAGGTTGTTGACAAAGCATTAAGCGATGCTTCGCTAACTCTTAAAGAAATTGATGCAATTGCAGTAACATATGGCCCGGGACTTGTCGGCGCGCTTTTAGTCGGCGTTTCCTTTGCAAAATCATTAAGCTTTGCAACAGGCATCCCTCTTATAGGTGTACATCATATCGAAGGCCACATCTGTGCCAACTATATAGAGAACAAGGAATTAAAGCCTCCTTTTATGGCACTTGTCGTCTCGGGCGGACATACCCACCTTGTTAAAGTCGCAGATTATGGTGAATATGAGATTTTAGGCCGCACAAGAGACGACGCGGCAGGAGAAGCATTTGATAAAGTCGCAAGAGCGATAGGACTTGGATATCCCGGCGGACCGAAGGTTGACAAGGTTTCTAAGGAAGGAAACCCTGATGCCATTGTTTTCCCGAAGGCTAAGGTTAACGATAGTGTTTATGATTTCAGCTTTTCAGGACTTAAGTCGGCGGTTCTTAATTATTTGAACCAGGCTCAGATGAAAGATGAGACCATTAATGTAGCTGATGTTGCGGCATCTTTTCAAAAGGCTGTTGTTGATGTGCTTGTTGAGCATACGATTCAGGCCGCAGGAGAATACGGATTTAAAGAAATCGCCCTTGCCGGTGGTGTTGCCTCTAACTCTTCATTAAGAAGCGCAATGGAAGAAGCATGCAAGAAGAGAGGGCTCACGCTTTACAGACCGTCGCCGATATTTTGCACAGACAATGCTGCGATGATTGGAGTCGCAGGCTACTACGAATATATTAAAGGAAACAGAAGCGATTTCCACTTGAACGCAGTGCCAAGCCTTAAGTTAGGGGAGAGGTAATGGGAAAGACAACAGCGATTGTGCTTGCCGCAGGAAGTGGAAAGCGCATGAACTCAGATACAAAAAAGCAATATCTTCTTATTAAAGGAAAGCCTCTGCTGTATTATTCGCTTATGGCTTTTGAAAGGAGCGCAATAATTGATGAAATTGTGCTCGTAACTTCTGTAGATGACATCAAATACGTTAAGGAAGAAATTGTCGAGAAATACCATATTAATAAGGTAAGCGTGATTACAGAAGGCGGAAAGGAGCGTTACAATTCGGTCTACAACGGAATATGTGCGCTTAAGGATTGCGAGTATGTGTTTATCCATGATGGCGCCAGACCGTTTATTAATGAAGAAATACTTATCCGAGCAATGGATAAGCTTACTAAGTGTGGCAGTGCAGTAGTCGGAATGCCGGTTAAGGACACAATCAAGATTGTTGATGATGAAGCCGTTGTAAAAGACACACCGAACAGAAGAAGCGTATGGCAGGTGCAGACACCGCAATGCTTCAAATTTGACATTGTAAAGAAGGCTTACGATAACCTTATTGCGTGCGAAAATTCCGGTGAATTAATCAAGCGTGAAATCCAGGTAACAGATGATGCAATGGTTGTTGAAACGTTT
This sequence comes from Lachnospiraceae bacterium, assembly GCA_004552595.1. Classification (GTDB taxonomy): domain Bacteria; phylum Bacillota; class Clostridia; order Lachnospirales; family Lachnospiraceae; genus UBA2868. Next base: position 7,184 of record SFNX01000083.1, read on the forward strand.
CTTAATAATATAGAAGAAAAGTTTAACGTTCACCTGGTTGAAGGCTCTTATGAGAACATTAAAATAACGACTCCGGAAGATTTAATTATTGCTGAAGCATTCCTAAAATAACAGGGAAATATTTGTTTAGATTTTGCATTTAAAAAAAACAAAAAAAAATACATTTTTTTAGTTGACATCTTTAATACGATTTGGTAAGATAACATTCGCGTCACGGAAAAGCGTGATGCGTGCAGATTATAAATCGAATATTTCTAATCATGGAGAGGTATCGAAGCGGTCATAACGAGGCGGTCTTGAAAACCGTTTGTCCTAACGGGCACGTGGGTTCGAATCCCACCCTCTCCGTTTTTCAGCCCTGAGGAGATGTACCCAAGAGGCTGAAGGGGCTCCCCTGGAAAGGGAGTAGGTCGTTAATAGCGGCGCGAGGGTTCAAATCCCTCCATCTCCGTACATATCACGACCTGCTAAGGTCGTGATGTTCAAAAATACGAAGTGTTTTTGAACAGATGTACCAGTCAGATGATACCATCAGACAGCCCCAGCACCTTGATAATTGAACAGTATAACCAACCCTGAAAAATTCCAAAAAGGAACCACTCAGTACTAATAATGAGTGGGGACAAAATGGGTTTTCAGAAGAAAACGAACCTTTATTAGTAAATTAGAACTAAGCCAGATAAAAGACTGGATAGGATAAACTTTATTTGAGAGTTTGATCCT
>SFNX01000084.1 GCA_004552595.1 Lachnospiraceae bacterium
ATGATTATGATGATTCTTCAAGGGATGTATGTGTTAATTTGTCGCACAATTTCAGATCAAGAGGCGAGGTTTTGACATCTGTCAATAATATTTTTAAGAGAATAATGACAAGGGAGCTTGGCGGAATCGAATATGATGATGATGCAAAGCTCAATCAGGGCAGACAATTTGAGGACTTTGGATGTGATAACGAAACAGAGGTTAATCTGTACATTTTAGGGAAGGATGATAAGGAAAAGGAATCAGAAGCATTAATGGTTGCTAATAAGATTAAATATCTAATGCAAAATATGCTTGTTGAGGATTCATCGTGCGAGGGTGGTAAGAGACCTCTTAAATACTCAGATATCGTAATACTTTTCAGGACACTTAAAAACTGGGATACAGTATTCAGGGATGTTCTTGAAAGCCAGGGGATTCCGGTATTTATTACATCCTCTGTTGGGTATGGTATTTTGAGGCTTTAGAGGTTAAAACAATACTCAATTTCCTTAAAATTGTTGATAATCCGCTTCAGGACATTCCTTTTGCGCAGGTGATGATGTCTGTAATTGGTGATTTTAGTGAAGAGGATGTTGCACTTATCAGGTCAGAATTTAAGGATGGCTATCTGTATGAAGCCTTCATAAATTATTTTATTACTCATTGTACAGGTGAGAACGTCACTAATGGTACGCTTTGCGAAAAGGTAATTTCATTTAATGAAAAGATAAATGAATACAGAAAAAAGAGCGAATACCTATCAGTGTCAGAAATTCTTACTGAAATAATAGATGGAGAATATGGCAATATCATAAAGGCGCTGCCTGGTGGTAAAAAGAAATTCGCCAATTTGAATATGCTCCTTATGAAGGCTATTGAGTATGGAAAGACGAGCTATAAGGGTATTTTCCAGTTCAACAGATATATTGAGACAATCAGAAAATATGAGATTGACTACGGTGAGGCAAATCTGTCTGATGAGAATGATGATACAGTGCGTATTATGAGTATCCACAAGAGTAAAGGTCTTGAATTCCCTGTATGCTTTGTGTCAGGCATTAGCAAGCAGATTAATTTTAAGGACACAAATGCAGCTGTACTGACAGATGGACAATTTGCAATTGCGACAGACATTATTGATATTGAAAGAAGAGTAAAGTCAAAATCTCTTTTTAAGGATGCGATAGCAAAGAAAAAGCATACAGAGATTATTGCTGAGGAATTGAGGCTATTGTATGTTGCAATGACGAGAGCCAAGGAAAAGCTCATTCTTACAGGCACCGTTAAGGATGAGAAAACGTTGACGGAATCGCTTGTTACGCTTGAAAATATTACATCATATCTTGATATGTATATATTGGCGTCTGACAATGGAGTTGTTGATGATATAAGGCTTTCATACTATACACAAAAGGACCTTATTGATGATGCAGTTAAGGAAAGCATCGGTAATGAGGCTTTAAGAGCAGAGCTTATCAGACTGATTGCAGGTGAGAGTGAATTTAAGGAATATGATAATGAGATTGCTAAACGTCTTGAGTTTAGTTATCCATATGAAGATAAGGGATACGTGAAGCTTGGGGTTTCACAGATTATGCATAACTCTCAAAAGCCTATCAATGCAGAGAATTCAGACTATGCAGAGAGTACTGCATATATATATGAAGAAACTAATGAGGATGAGGCATACGATAAGGAGACTTCATCTAATAATAACAGGGGTGCACTACACGGAACTGCGGTCCATAGAATATTAGAAATATGGGATTACAGCAGGGAGGTGACTCATGAATCTGTACGGGATTTCCTTAAATATGCAGAAGATGAGATGCTTATGGAAGAGGAACTTTTTGGCATTGTTAACGAAGATGAGATATATAATTTCCTCACATCGGATATAGCTAAAAGGATGAAAGAGGCAGATGAAAGAGGAGAATTAAGGAGAGAACAGCCTTTTGTTATCTGTGATGATGAGAACGACCCTGAGTCAATGCTTGTCCAGGGAGTTATCGATGCGTTCTTCTTTGAGGACGATATGATTGTTATTGTTGACTATAAGACAAATAACGTAAAAACTGAAAAAGCACTTAAGGATAAATATAAAATTCAGCTTGATTATTATGCGAAGGCATTAAAGAGGATGCTTAATAAAGAAATCAAGGAAAGTGTCATATATTCCACAGTTCTTAACAGATGTATCAGTATCTAGTAGATGAAAAACAGGCTTAAAAATGATAAAATATAATGGAGTGAAAGTGTTCATCAGTATTATAGATACATTTTACATACAGGAACAAAAATGGATAGTTACAACAAAAATACTACAAAACGTAAGGCTCAGTCTATTCAGGATATGATAAACAGTACTCCTGCTACGGGCTCAGGACTTAAGAAAAGTGGATATTCAGGACCTAAGAATGCTACAGGTCGTGTGACAGGGAATACCCAGTCGCTTTATGCAACTTCTGATTTAAGCGGAATAAATGTTAATAAATCGCTTGATTATGACAGATGGGGGAATTCCAATGAAGGAATGCCAAAGCCTAAAAAGCCGAGGTATAAGGCTGACGTTGCTAACCCTATGCGCGGTAATTTCCTTAAGAGAGATTTAGAGCAGAGTAAGGAAAGACTTGAGAAAAAGTCAAAGGAAATAGACAGAGGCCTTTCGAGAAACATTGAGAGAAATGACAGATATGTTGCACCGGCCTACAGAGGACCGCTTGATTCATACGGATGGATTATTTATACGGTAATCCTTGTTATTTGTGTAACTGTAACGTTGATTTCCTCAGGCGTTAAGCCAAGAGGTTTAGGCTATGTATATCCGATGAATGTAATTACAATTTCCGGAGTAGTTAACAGTTCATATGAGCACAGAATGGGAATAAAGAGTGCATTTGATACTTCAAATAATAACGCAGTCTCTAATTCAACAGATAGTTCCGTTATCGATTCGAGTGAAACTATAAGCAATACAAAGGATGTAGAAGCAGTTGATCCTAATTCACTTACAGATTTAGGCTCTGATGGAGAAGCGGCTACACTTGATGATGGTTCAATGGAAATTCCGGGAGTAACTCAGGCTACATCGCATGAAGAACTGGTTCAGCAGATTCAGGCAGCACTCAGTGCAGGAAATTACTCATTTATCTCTGCGAAGTTTGCATATGAAGATGAAAATACAGGACAGCTTGATGCATATCCAATGTCGCAGATTAAGCATTTTTGCGAATATATGAGCAATAATCCTGATAAAATTACTTCATTTATTAATAATATTAGCTCACAAGAGTATTCGGCTACTAACGGAACAGCTTATATTCTTAAGCTTCCGATTATGAAATTTACTGTTAAGATGGGTGAAAGCACAGATACGTTCGTGCTTGACAATACTGTCGTAAAAGTGTCGGGATTTTCTGATGTCATTGTTAACGGAAATCAGAACGCGGCGATTTATCCGCTTCTTCCTTGCATGTATACTGTGACACTCACTAACAATGCATGGGCAACACCTTCTCAGTCTCAGGAAATAGAGGCAACACTTGGAGAGGGTAATCTTGAAATCAAGGTTGGACAGGCAAGTGAATAGAACACTCAAATATAAACTTGATATACCGGGGATAATCGCATTGGTTATTAGTGTGATTATTATGATGATAAGTAATCTTTTGCTATCATCAATTTGGACAGAGCAGATTAAAGAAGTGTATTTTGATACAGTGATTTGTGTATGTGCTTCTTTATTTGGTCCGTTCATCGGACTTATGACCGGATTTTTAGGATCTGTGTGTGGCGACATTATTGTGAAGAAACAAATTGTTTTTTCGGATGGCATCATATATTTGATTCTTGGATACATCATAGGAAGTTTTGCAAACAGATACGGAATAAGGGAAGGCAGATTTAAAGGAGAAAAATGTGTTGTATGGTTTTTGGTTAATGCAATAGGCACTACTTCTGCACTGTTTTTCTTAAAGCCGTTTGTTGATCATATTATTTATGACAAGGATATGTTCATGTCACTTCGTGAGAGTGGGATGGTCGCATTAATATGCACTGTTCCGCTTGGCATTGTGCTAACAATTCTATTTCATTCTATAAGTAAATCCTTTAAAAAGCGTACAAAAATAAATAATAAATAATAAATAATAAAAAATGTCAAAACGTTAGTTGACAATTAGTAATGATAGTATTATAATGCTCTCTGTTAGCACTCAAGAGGCACGAGTGCTAACAAATAAAAGGATATCAATATTATTTAATATTTAGGAGGTATAGTTATGCAGTTATTACCACTTGGTGACAGAGTTGTATTAAAACAGCTTGAGGCAGAGGAAACGACAAAGTCTGGAATCGTGCTTCCGGGACAGAATAAAGAGAAACCACAGCAGGCTGAGGTTATAGCGGTAGGACCTGGCGGAATGGTTGACGGAAAAGAAGTTAAGATGCAGGTTGAAGTTGGCCAGCAGGTTATTTATTCAAAGTACGCAGGAACAGATGTAAAGCTTGATGATGAGGAATTTATTATCGTTAAGCAGTCAGATATTTTAGCAGTAGTAAAGTAATCGGAGGTATTTAATCATGGCAAAAGAGATAAAATACGGTGCAGAAGCACGTGCAGCTTTAGAAGCCGGAGTTAACCAGCTTGCTAACACAGTAAGAGTAACACTTGGACCTAAGGGAAGAAACGTAGTACTTGACAAGTCATATGGTGCTCCACTTATTACAAATGACGGTGTTACAATCGCAAAGGAAATCGAACTTGAAGATGCATTCGAGAACATGGGTGCACAGCTTGTTAAGGAAGTAGCTACAAAGACTAATGACGTAGCAGGTGATGGTACAACAACAGCTACGGTTCTTGCACAGGCAATGATTAACGAAGGAATTAAGAATCTTGCAGCAGGAGCTAACCCAATCATCTTAAGAAAGGGTATGAAGAAGGCTACAGATGTAGCAGTTGAAGCTATCAAGAAGATGAGTTCACCTGTTGATGGTAAGAATCATATCGCTAAGGTTGCAGCTATTTCAGCAGGCGATGAAGCAGTTGGTAACATGGTTGCAGATGCTATGGAAAAGGTATCAAAGGACGGAGTTATCACTATTGAAGAGTCAAAGACAATGCTTACAGAACTTGACCTTGTAGAAGGTATGCAGTTCGACAGAGGATATATCTCGGCATACATGGCTACAGATATGGATAAGATGGAAGCAGTTCTTGAGAATCCATATATCCTCATTACAGATAAGAAGATTTCTAATATTCAGGAGATTTTACCACTCCTTGAGCAGGTTGTTCAGTCAGGAGCTAAGCTCTTAATCATTGCTGAGGATATCGAAGGTGAAGCATTAACAACACTTATCGTTAATAAGCTTCGTGGAACATTTTCAGTAGTAGGTGTTAAGGCTCCGGGATATGGTGACAGACGTAAAGCAATGCTTCAGGATATCGCAATCCTTACAGGCGGACAGGTTATCTCAGACGAACTTGGTCTTGACCTTAAGGAGACAACTCTTGAGCAGCTTGGACGTGCTAAGTCAGTTAAGGTTCAGAAGGAAAATACAGTTATTGTAGACGGTGAAGGCAATAAGGCAGACATCGATGCAAGAATTGCACAGATTAAGAAGCAGATTGAAGAGACAACATCTGATTTTGATAAAGAAAAGCTCCAGGAAAGACTTGCTAAGCTTGCAGGCGGAGTTGCAGTAATCAGAGTAGGTGCTGCTACAGAAACAGAAATGAAGGAAGCTAAGCTCCGTATGGAGGATGCTCTTGCAGCTACACGTGCCGCAGTAGAAGAGGGTATCATCTCAGGTGGTGGATCAGCTTATATCCATGCATCTAAGGAAGTTGCTAAGCTTGCAGAGACACTTTCAGGTGATGAAAAGACAGGCGCAAATGTAGTACTTAAGGCACTCGAGGCTCCACTCTTCCACATCGCTGCAAATGCAGGACTTGAAGGTGCAGTTATTATCAACAAGGTTTACGAGTCAGAGCCTGGTATCGGATTTAATGCTCTTACAGAGGAATATGTAGATATGGTTAAGGACGGAATTCTTGATCCTGCCAAGGTTACAAGATCTGCTCTCCAGAACGCAACATCTGTTGCATCAACATTCCTTACAACTGAGTCAGTAGTTGCTGACATCAAAGAGCCGGTTCCACCAATGCCAGCCGGAAACCCAGGCATGGGAATGATGTAAGCGAATAACGAAACGATAGCATAAATAAATTGACCCCCGCGGAGACGTGCTTGCACGTATCCGCGGGGGTCGGTTTGTTTAGGCGTTAATCCGTTGACAAACGGATATGAGAAATCGCAAAGCGATTTCGAATAATCGTTTCGTTATTCGCTTAGAGTATACCATTCCGTTGACAAACGGATATGAGAAATTGCGAAGCAATTTCGAATAATCGTTTCGTTATTCGCTTATTGCATATCCGTTGACAAACGGATATGAGAAATCGCTTCCTCCACTCTTGACAATCCCCCGCAAATTCACTAAAATGAACATACTGGTTAATGGTAATTCACCCCCAACCAAAAACCTGCTGACTATCAACAATATTAATATATTCAGAAAAGGTGGTATGTATAGTGATAAGTAATGAGGTAAGCACGAAAGAAAAATTTGTTATTGAAGCATTAAGACTTTTTTCGGAAAAAGGATACGAGGCTGTATCCGTAGCTGAAATCGCAGGCGCCGTAGGCTGCTCAGCTCCTGCGTTATACAAGCATTACAAGAGCAAGAAGCAACTGCTTGAAGCTGTTATCGAAGCAAGTAATAAGGGCTTTGAAGCGCAGATGGAAGCGATGCACTTTGATTTTGATTCAAATGGAAAAGATAGGGAAGCTTTCATCGACATGACTGAGGAAGATGAAATTAAAAGACTTCAGGACATTGTAAGCTATGCAATTCATAACTGGTTTTCACAGGCTTTTCGTAAATTATGTACTGTTGAACAGTTCCATATGAAGGAATTATCTGAAGCCTATGATTTAAGATATGTTGATTTTCCAATCAATCAGTATGAGAAGATTTTTGAATTATGGATTGAGTCGGGAAAGATGAAACCGGGAAATGCAAGGGCTATGGCAGCTTTATATGTAGGATATCCGATGCTTGTTATCGGAATCTGCGACAGAGACCCACAAAAGGAAGAGGAATGTATGAAAAAAATCGAAGAGCATATTCGTGAGTTCAACAAACAGTTCAGAAACAGTTAACAATATGCATATATAATAAGAAGAAAGAGGAAAACTATGAAAAATTATTTTATTAAAGGAATGAGTACTGCGCTTACATCGATACTCGCAGTAATATTTATTATTTCAAATGTATTTGCGGCATCTGATACATTTGATACTGATTCATCGGGGAATGTATTTGGCGCAGGTGACGTTGTCAATGTTGTGACAGGTGCATCGGGAGAAATAAACAACGAACTTTTCGCAGCAGGAATGGACGTTAGCGCTAACGATGTTTATATCGACGGAAGTGCATTTGTTGCAGGACAGAGCGTTACGATAAAGAATTCAGAAGTGGGCGCATCAATATTTGCGGCAGGTAACACTGTAACAATTGATGCAATCGCTAATAACAACATCTGGGTAGCAGGAAATAATATTATCGTATCGGAAGATACATCAGTTAAGGGAATCCACCTTGCAGGTAACAGTGTTTCGGTATCGGGTGATTATGAAGGTGCTTCAATTTGTGGTTCAACCGTATTTTTTGATGCAGTTGTAGACGGTGATGTTACTATTGAAGCCGATGAGATAACTATCGGTGATAATGCCAGGGTTTTAGGAAATCTTACGATAACAGCACCTAGTAATCCTGATGCTGATTCAATTACAGAAGGTGATTATACATACGAAGTAGACACAGATGATGACTATGATGGTGATGAAAAATTTGCAGTTAAGAAGAAATTCATGAAAAACTTCTCGAAAGCGTCACTTGGTTTACTTTTACTTAAGAAAATTAAGAAGGTAGTACTTGGTCTTATCAAGTATGCATTGCTTGCAGCAGTACTGGTGTTTGTATTTAAGAAGAATTTGGATAAGTCATACGAATACGCAACGACTAAGACAGGTGCATTTATCGGAACA
>SFNX01000013.1 GCA_004552595.1 Lachnospiraceae bacterium
CAAAATCAGATCCTTATCCTCATATTTATCCACTTTACCATCCTTAAGGTATACTATTTTATTTGCAATATTTAATATTCTCTCCTGATGGCTGATGATAATTATTGAACCCCTGGTTTTTTCATTCATTTTTTCAAAAACACGAATTAAGTTTCTAAAGCTCCATAAATCAATTCCTGCCTCCGGCTCGTCAAATATGTTAAGCTCTGTATTTCTTGCAAGTAGAGTAGCTATTTCTATTCTCTTCATCTCTCCGCCTGAAAGGCTGTCATCTAAGTCTCTGTCAATGTAATCTCTTGCGCAGAGTCCTACTTCCGATAGGAAATTACAGCATTCGGTAATCGTCTTTTCTCCTCCCGATGCAATATTCAAAATATCTTTGACCTTAAGTCCTTTAAACCTAACAGGCTGCTGGAATGCAAAACTGATTCCCAATTTTGCCCTCTCGGAAATAGACATATTTGTTATGTCCGTACCGTTATATATGATTTTTCCTTCGGTTGGGATATATATTCCTGCAATGAGCTTTGCTAAAGTAGATTTTCCGCTTCCGTTCGGACCCGTTATTGCTACAAATTTGTCTTCTATTTTAAGGTTCACGTCATTTAATATTGATTTTCCATCATTCGTAGTAAACCCAATATTATTAAGTTCTAACATTAAATTATCCTCAATTATTCAATATTCTGCCTATAATCTTACAAAAAGCCACGTTATATTATATAACAAAACAGCCTGACCCGCAAACGAGTCAGACTGTTTTATCCCGTTATAATTATTATTCTATTCTAGTTCAAGAACTGTAATACTGTATTCTATATTGTCAATACGTATTTTATCAACTGCATTGTCATGAACATATATTTCTTCACCAACGTATGATAGCTTCGGAGGTTCCTGACCTGACTTAAGCTTCTCAATTATACCTTTAACTCTCGGTCCGTGATGCGGATTACACTCTGCAATGCATGAAATTTTATTCTCGGTTACATATTTTCTTGCTTCTTCATTGACACCGTCAAATGAAAGCACCATGATCTCACCGTTCTTTATATCTGAGCCTGCTTTTCTACCTGCTGCCTCTATTGCTTCTATTGCACCGAGCGCTTCATTATCGTTCTCGCAATAAACAACATTTATATTATTATATTTTTCCAGGAGATTCGACATTACCTCTCGTCCCTTTGTCTGAGTAAAATCAGCAGGGACATATTCTAAAACGCTCCACCCGTATTTTCTTGCAGACTCGGATAAACCGATTGTACGTCCTATCTGGGCTGTCGCTCCAAGGTTTCCTTGTAAGTCAACGATTCTTAATGTTGAAGGATCAATATGTTTTTTCTTACAGTATTCGGATAACCATGTGCACACCTTAAGTCCTTCAAGTTTAAAGTCAGAGCCAACCCAGCATTCATATAAGCTGTCATCATCAACATCAACCATTCGGTCAACTATTATTACGGGAATGCCTGCATCCTTAGCTTCTCTTAATACTGTATCCCATCCGGTTTCGGTAACCGGTGCAAGCACTATGTAATCAACATCCTGCTGGATAAACTTTCGTATAGCCATTATCTGGTTAGCCTGCTTTTGCTGACCGTCCTCAAAAATCAGTCTGTATCCATTCTCCTCTGTGAAGGTTTCCTTCATAGACTGGGTATTTGCAGACCTCCAGTCAGATTCAGCCCCAAGCTGTGAAAAACCAATTACAGTCAGATCCCCATTTTCGAGGGAATCTGACTGTGAAAGTTCTGTTGTATCAATACTCTTCTTAGCACAGCCCGGTGCCAGAAAAAGTAAGGATACCGATATTAAACTGACAAGTAGTCTTTTTAATTTCATTAATGCTGTCCTGATTAGGAATTTTTCTTTTTGAATGCCATAACAACACTCTGAATTACAAGGAACAAGCAAAGCATTGCAGCAATTGTAATTCCTGTCCACCAGGCCTGATCAAGTCCTGCCGATGAAACAATGTTCTGGATGGTACTTAAAGACATAACACCGAATAATGTTCCGATGATATTTCCTACACCACCTGTAAGCATTGTACCACCAATAATAGAAGATGCAATAGCATTCATTTCCATACCCATCGCATGTGATGGCGAGCCGGAACCTACGTGCATGAAATAAACAAAGCCACCGATACCTGCAAGTGTTGAACAAATTATATGTGACATAAACTTAGTAAACTTAACGTTGATACCAAGCATAAGTGCAGACTGCCTGTTACCTCCTACTGCGTAGAATCTACGTCCGAACTTAGTCCATCTTAGCATTACGAATAATAATATTACTACAAGTAATGCAACGATTACTCCGATTTCAATGTATGCCGGAATAAATACACCTTTTTTGTTAACAGAACCAAGGCAAGGAATTATGATACGCGTATCCTTTAATGCCACGAAGCCTTCATGAGCTACGTTAAATGGCTGGTTATTAACGATTGTTGTCATACCTCTTGCAAAGAACATACCCGCCAGGGATACAATAAACGGCTGAATATCCAAATATGCCACAAGTACGCCCTGAACTAAACCGTATGCAAGACCAATTGCAATTGCAAGCAATATTGCCTGTGGAATAGAACCACCCTTCTGGTCAAGTAAAACTGCACAGCTCATTGAAACTAATGCAACTACACCACCGACGGAAATATCAATACCACCTGTAATCATTACAAGGCTCATTCCGCATGCTGTAATAATAAGTGCAGCATTTGTGTTAAGAACGTTGAAGAAGGTCTGTGGCTTCAAAAATCCCTTCTTAAGAAAAATCATTGCCCCGATATACATCAGGAAGAAAATAACAATTGTAATAGTCAGAAGAAGGTTAGTATCTGACATATTTTTTACTGAGAAGCCGGCTTTTTTCTTGTTTTCCATATTAAGCCACCTCCTTCTTAGCTGATTTACCTTTAAGGTTATTAAATGTCTTAGACATCCATTCTCTTACTGTAGGAGCCGAGAATACTACGAGGAGTATTACGACAACTGCCTTATATGCAGGAAGAGCATCAGCTGATACTTTATACTTATAAAGTGTTGTTGTAAGGAACTGAATAATGTAAGCGCCAAGTATTGATGCATACATATTAAACTTACCGCCTGATAATGCGTTGCCGCCAAGAGCAACTGCAAGGATTGCATCCATTTCAATATCCTTAGCTATAACTGAGTAGTTGATTGTAGAAATACGGCTTACCTTGATAAATCCTACAACTGCTACGCAAAGTCCTAAAATTACAAATGTTAACAGCTTGATTACCTTAGGATTAAGACCGTTAAGCTTTGATGAGCTTTCATTAATACCAACTGCCTGTGTGTAAAGTCCAAGTGTTGTAAACTTAAGAATAAGAGTAATTACAATTAAACATGCAATTGCAATAAAGAAAGGTGTAGGCATTGGGATACCCGGAATAAATCCGCCAAAATAACCAAAGCTTGGGTCATTAACAATAGGAAGTTCATTGTTGTTAATCCATGCTGCAATTGAACGTCCTGCAGTATAGAGAATAAGTGTAGCAACCATAGGCTGTATCTTAAAGTATGCAACAAGTACACCGTTAAATGCACCAAAAAGCATTGATACTACACATGCAGCAAGGAATGCAACGATAACAGGTGCCTGCATTTCAGCATTGTCTCCTTTGCCACAGAGTATACGAAGCATTACCGAGCCTGCGATAGCAACGTTAGCACCTACTGAAATATCCTGTCCGCCTGATGCCGCAGTTACAAGAGTCATACCGATTGCAAGAATTGCAAGCTCTGAACCGTTATCAAGTATTGTAATAATCGATCCTGATAAAACAGGATTTCCCAAACTGTTCTGTCCAAGTGTAATCTTAAAGAAGTTTGGATCCATAATCAAGTTGAATAAAACGAGCAGAACTAATGCTGCAAGAGGAATTATCAACTGATTTCTAAAGATTTTTGAAAAGCTGAAAGACTTTCCTTTATTCATCTAAACCACCTCCTGCAATTGTATTCATAATCATCTGCTGGTTAAGCTCATCACCTGAGAGTTCTCCAACCACTCTTCTGTCTCTCATAACGATAAGTCTTGAGCATGTACGAAGCATTTCGTCTGTTTCCGAAGAAATGAATGTTACACTCATTCCCTCTGAAGCAAGCTTAAGAACAAGCTTCTGAATGTCAATTTTTGTTCCTACGTCGATACCTCTTGTAGGCTCATCGAGAATAAGATACTTAGGATCTGTCAAAAGCCATCTTGCAACAATACACTTCTGCTGGTTACCACCCGAAAGTGACTTGATAGGTGTATCTGCAGATGCTGTTTTAATTCCTAAAAGCTTAATATATTCATCCGCAAATTTGTAGGCTTCTGCCTTTGTAAAAGGCTTAAAGAATCCCTTCAATACCTGGAGTGCAATAACAATATTATCTCTTACTGAAAGGTCTCCGATTATGCCATCAACCTTTCTGTCTTCAGGAAGATATGCAATTCCGTTCTTCATGGCATCGATTGGCTTTTGGATCTTAACTTCCTTGCCATCCATCTTAACCTTACCCTGAGTAACCTTATCAGCTCCAAAGATTGCTCTTACGCACTCTGATCTTCCGGAACCTAAAAGTCCTGTAAATCCGTTAACTTCACCCTTTTCAATGTGGAAGTTGAAAGGCTTGATTCCCTCTGTTGAGCAAAGCTGCTCTGCCTCAAATACTGAAGCAGTTCCTTCATCCTTCTTATATGTAGATGCATCTGATTTAATGTCTGACATATCATCAAGCTCTTTACCAAGCATCTTAGATACAAGCTGAACTCTAGGAAGTTTCTCAATTTCATATTCACCAACAAGCTGACCGTCTCTAAGAACTGTAATCTTATCACAAATCTCATATACCTGGTCAAGGAAATGTGTTACGAAAATAATACCAACACCTTTTTCTTTAAGATCTCTCATAAGCTTAAAGAGCTTAGCAACCTCTGACTCATCAAGAGATGATGTAGGCTCATCAAGGATAAGAACCTTACAATCCATATCCACTGCTCTTGCAATGGCAACCATCTGCTGGATTGCTATTGAGCATGAACCTAACTGCTGAGTAGCTTTTGCAGGAATTCCAAGAGAAGTAAGAATAGCGTCTGCATCGGCATTCATCTTCTTCCAGTTCTGAACCGCACCTTTTGTTCTGCCGATATACATATTCTCAGCAACAGTAAGGTTTGGGCAAAGAGTAATTTCCTGATAAACTGTACTAATTCCGTTTTTCTGAGCTTCCTGTGGTGATTTAATGGAAACAGGTCCTTCATGTCCCTCAATAAATATATCGCCCTGGTCTTTCTCATAAACACCTGTAAGACATTTAATGAGTGTTGACTTTCCGGCGCCGTTTTCCCCCATAAGAGCATGAACCTCACCCTTACAAAGAGTAAAATCTACTCCTTGAAGTGCCTTGACGCCCGGGAAATATTTACAGACGTCCCTCACTTCCAATACAGCGTTTTCTTTCATCTGTTTTATCTCCTAATTTACAAAAATAGCGGCGCAACGTGTGTCATATTCGATATCGCTGCGCCGCGGTATTACATAGTAATTGTAGTAATATTCAAATTAGATTCCGTAGTTGTCTACATCTTCCTGTGTGATTGTTGCAGCATCGAAGCCCTTCTCATCCATAACGATTGTCTTCTCTGCAGGAGCACCATTCTTGATAACATCATCAATGTATGATGCCTGGAATGGGTTACACTGCTGATCGAAGTTCCAGTTACCTGCAAGAACTTCTTCAAGAGCCCACTTGTTGCAGTCATATCCCATGATGATAACGTCGCCGTCTACACCGTGTGAAATGTTAGCTGCGTCAAGAGCTGCTACAGCACCCTTAGCCATGTCGTCGTTCTCAGCGTAGATAACGTTGAATTTTTCACCTGAATCGATAACTGACTGAACGATCTGCTGTGCCTTTTCTGCGTTCCACTCAGCTGTCTGCTGAACAACGATGTTAAGCTTTCCTGCTGCTGCTGCTTCATCAAGAGCGCCCGAACGTCCCTTCTGAGCTGCTGAACCCATAACACCCTGGATGTGGATTACGTTAAGTTCATCCTTACCCTGTGAAAGGAGCCAATCAACTGAGTTCTGACCTTCCTTAGCCATATCTGAAACGATAGAAGCCATATAAAGTGAAGGATCTGCATCAATTGTTCTGTCAAAGAGGATAACTCCGATTCCTGCGTCCTGAGCATCCTTAAGAACTGAATCCCAACCTGCTGTATCAGCTGCTGAAAGGAGAAGGTAATCTACACCGTCCTGAATGAACTGCTGAGCTGCTGCGATCTGCTCGTCGTTCTTTAAGCTGTATGCAAATGATGCCTTGTAACCATTCTCTTCACAGAATGTCTTCTTAAGGTCAGCATCGTTAGCTGTTCTGTAACCTGACTCGTTAGGGTCATTGTTGATGATACCAACTGAGATAAGCTCTCCATCTGCTGCTGGCTCTTCAGCTGTTTCTTCAGCTGTTTCTTCAGCTGCTGGCTCTTCAGCTGCCGGAGCTTCTTCCTCAACTTCTTCTGTTGCTGCTGGAGCTTCTGCTGCTGGAGCTTCTGCCTTAGCGCCACAACCAACTAATAAAGTTGCAACCATTGCTACACTAAGAAGTGCGCTTAAAACTTTTTTCTTCATTTTTTAATTTCCTCCCATAAAATATGTGAACTCCAAAGGTCAATTCCTTTGATGTACCTATAATATTACCTCTAAGTCAATAATTCCATTGACAAAAAAACGTATTCGGTTGGAAATTTTATTGTTTTAATATTTTAGGGGTATTTTTTTATTATAAAAGTTAATTTTTTTATTCTGGAAGTAAAAAATTACTCATTTATTGGAAGTAAAATTTGAACCGTAGTACCCATTCCATACTCTGATTCTATTTTTATTCCGTATTTTTCCCCGAAATTCAGTCTGATTCGTTCATTAACGTTATATAAACCGTAGGTAGTCTTTTCTGAGTCACTTCTGTTATTAATATTGTTCATAACAACCCTAAGCCTGTCAGCGGTAATTCCGAGTCCATCATCACTTATTGAAATTTTTGCACCATCATCGGTTTTCTTGCCCTTAATCGAGATTTTTCCTTTTCCTCGCTTGTTTTTAATTCCGTGATAAAGCGCATTTTCCACCAAAGGCTGGATAGTAATTTTAGGGATAAGACATTCATTAATCTCTTCATCAATGTCAATTTCATAGTCAAGGATGTCCTGATATCGGATTTTCTGTATTTCAAGATAACTTCTTACGTGTCCTATATCTTCCTTTAGTGTAACAATATCCTTTCCCTGATTGAGGGAAGCCCTGAAAAAATTCGAAAGAGAACTTACTGTAGAAACGACCTTCTCCTTCTCACCTGATTCCGCAAGCCATACTATCGCATCAAGCGTATTGTAGAGAAAGTGCGGGTTAATCTGAGACTGTAATAGTTCAAATTCTGCTTTCCTAAGTCTTGTCTGCTCTGTTGTTACCTGTTCTAACAGCTCGTTGATTTTATCAATCATTGCATTCAAAGATGTAGAAAGAATACTTGTCTCAAGCCCTTCAAAAACTTCACTTCTTACCGACAAATCGCCTCCTGCAACCTTATTAGTAACCTCGGTAATCTCAGTAATAGGCTTTGAAATTGACCGTGGAATATAATAGGAAAGAAATGAAATAATAATAAAGGTTACAATTAGAAAAGCAAATACTATTCCGATAAACGTTGCAAATCTCTTATTGTATATTTCTCTTTCGGTCTGTACGTCCCGAATATCGTAATAAATAAATTCCGAAATTGTGTCTTTGACAAGAGTAGTAACTATCTGAACGTCATTTTCCCAAATCTGCATATTCTGCTCGTACAGATTGTCTTTAGTAAGGTTTTCCTTTATTCTTGCTGTATATGTACGTAAATTCTGAAGATATTTATTAATGCTTTCAAGTCTTCTTAGGTTATCTGTGTTAGTAGTAATCATCTCAAGCTCTGTTACTACATCTTCCGCTCTTGATAGCATTTCATCAAGTCCTGAATTGTCATAGGATTTATTGCCGACAATTACAAGATATGTCTCATAATCGAATTCATCTTTGAAATCAAGACTGAATTTAGAAGCAGCGATTGATGATTCAATCATTTCGGAGTATTTCTGATTCATCCTCCACATGTTAAAAAATGCAGTAAACACAAGAATCAAAAGGGGAATCAGAATTGTTATATATGAATATCTGATTTTTGATGCAAGTGGCGAATTATTATATATATTTAATAGTTTTTTTCCGATTTTCTTCATAGATAATTGATTATCCTTAACAAATAGCGCTTATCCTTCCCTGAACTGAGTAGGCGTAACTCCCTGTGTTTTCTTAAATAAATACGAAAAATAATGCGGATCCTTGTATCCTACAAGAACACTTATCTCGCTGCTTTTTTTATTAGTACACTTAAGGTATTCCTTTGCCTTGTTGATCCTAAAGTCAGTCAGGTATTTAATAAGGGTATTTCCCGTCTGCTGTGAAAAAACCATACTCAAATGATTTGGAGAAAAGTTAACGTGCGAAGCAATCCGATTTAGTGAAAGCTCATCATCCGCATAATTTTCTTCGATATACTTTTTGACTCTGTCAACAACATCACTGTTATGCCCGCTTACATTTCCTTCTCGAATCTCAATTCCTTTATTAATTATTGATACAATATAGTTTCTTGATTCTTCTTCTGTCCTTACCAAATCAGGCTTAAAGCCTTCAAGAATTGCCTCTTTATCATCAGAGATAATTGTATTCACAAATTCAACTACCGAAAAGTATATATCCATAATGATGTACTGTCTGAACATCTGTGATTTAATTGCATTCACCCCAAGTCCCTGAATATATTCATCAACAAAGTATTCTGTTTCATTACCGTCACCAAACTTAAGAAATTCTTTAATTTTTGAACGGTCAAGGTTTTTAACATCAAGATTTTCAACATTGAACTGTTCTTGAGATAAATCTGATACCGAAATATCATCACTTCTTATTATTGCGCTCTCATCGGTAAAGTATCTCTTAGTAAAGGCTTTATTTGCTGTCTCATATGAATATGTAATATCCGTAAGTCTTTCCGCATATACACCTATACCCGCAAAATATCCTATTCCTTCATATTCCTTGAAAATTTCTTTTAGCTTCTCACAGAATTCGTTAATTATTCTGTCAAGCTGTTCTTTAGAATCCCCCTTGAACAAAAAAGCCTTACCTTCAAGATCTCTGTCAAACATTATGACATAATCTTCATCTATATACTCTTCTATTTCTTCTTCAATGCTTACAAGTCTTTGTGAAAACTCATACTGGCTGTGTGTATGTACAAACGCCTTACAAAGCATTATGCTATATACTACAGCCGACAGATTCATATTAAGATCCTCTGCCGACTGAATCAACTTAGCTGCAGGCTCTGCTGCCCTTACAAGTTTTTCAAAAAATACTTTTCTTTCGTTAACTGTATCTTCCTTCATTTCAGAAAGATACTTTTCCCTGATTTCACGTTCACGTTTATTCTCTTCGATTTTTGCCGAAAGTAAATCAAGCTCTTTTAATAATTCATCTCCGCTGATCGGTTTTGTAAGATACTGTGCAACGCCAAGCTTTATTGCTTCCTTTGCATACTCAAATTCCTCAAACCCTGAAAGAATAATTATTTCTGTTAACGGCATTTCCTTTTTTATAAGCTTAGATAATTCAAGGCCGTTCATAAAAGGCATACGGATATCCGTAATTACAATATCAGGCTTTTCCTTTTTAATAAGAGGATATGCAATCTCTCCATCGGATGCTTCACCGACAAACTGATAGCCATGTCCTTCCCAATCAATATTCTTCTTTATTCCTTCGCGTATTACAAATTCGTCTTCAACTAAAAATACTTTTATCATTTTAATTGTCCTGTATAATTTGATGGATATTCTATATGCTTCATTTAGCTTGAATTAGCTTTTATTCCATGTTTTTCCTGCTCATACTAAAATATCATATCATACAAAATCTGTAGTCGCATCATTTTTCATCTGTTCAGATTTCATTATTTTATTGTTATAATAGATACAATTAATGTTTGAATTAAGAAAGGATTATTATGTTCGTAAAGCTTTTTTCAGATGGTGCATGTAGTGGAAACGGTAAAGAAGGAAACTGCCCGGGTGGATACGGTACAATTCTTCAGGCATTTAATAACGGTCAGATAGTTGCTGAGAGAGAATATTCCCAGGGTTATGTTAATACTACAAACAATCGTATGGAGCTTCTTGGAGTAATCAAAGGACTTGAGAGTTTAACAAAGCCTTGCGACATTGAGATAATATCCGATTCTAAATATGTAATAGATGCCTTCAACCAAAAATGGATTGATAGCTGGATTAAAAACGGATGGAAGAATTCAAAAAAGGACCCTGTAAAAAACAGGGACCTTTGGGAACGTCTGTTAGAACTCATTAAGCCTCATAATGTGAAATTCACATGGGTAAAGGGGCATAATGACCATGAAGAAAATGAAAGGTGCGATAAGCTGGCCGTCAACGCATATTCAGGTGAGAATCTAATCATTGATGAGGGCTTTACACATTAAACTAATTATTTTTATTCATAATCGCTTCAATTGATTCAATACATGCACTTCTAAATCCGGCCTTTTCAAGTGCGGCAACTCCGCATATAGTCGTGCCGGACGGTGAGCAAACATTGTCTTTAAGTACTCCCGGATGTTCATTTGTTTCAAGCTGAAGCTTTGCCGAACCAAGCATAGTCTGAGATACCAGTGTATATGCTTCCTTTCTTGGGATACCATACTTAACTGCCGCATCAGCATATGCCTCAATATACATGTCCGCAAATGCAGGTCCGCATCCTGTTATCGCGCCACCGATTCCCATAAGTTTTGAAGGCATTTCCACTACTATTCCTGTCGATGAAAAAAGCTTCATTATCTCTTCTCTCTCTCTATCATTAAGCGAGTTCTTATCTTCAAATAACAGAACACCCTCACCTACCATTGCAGGAGTATTCGGCATTACAAACTGGACTCTTACATCACTGTCAACATATTCCATGTATTTATCATAATTCCAGCCTGCAGCAACTGATACTAATGCTTTTCCTTTAAGATGATCCTTAACTTCTGAAAGTACATCATCTATCTGATATGGCTTACAAGCCATAATTATTACATCACTGCCATCTGTAACCTCTACAGAAGAAGCAGCGCATTTAAACCCGATTTCATTTGCATGTCTTTCAAGCTTTTCTCTGTTTGGTGCAAAAGCAAGAATATCTTCTCCCTTAATTCCATTAGAGGCAATGAATCCCCTGCAAAGAGCCGTTGCCATATTTCCCATTCCGATAAATCCAAGCTTCATGTCTTCCCCCTAATCACAATCACACATACTATAGCTCATCATTTCATATTTAAGCCTACTTCCTTCTTCTATTTCAGAAGGAAGTAATGCTCTTGCGACACACTTTTCTTCAAGCTCCGGCATATCTTCAAGAATCAGATATGCATAGTCTCCGTCTATTCTTTTTACGGTGTAATATTTTGCTTCAAACATATTATTCCTTTTAGTAATAAATCCGATGTAATAACGTATTAATTATATCATTATTGTTGAAATAAGTTTATCTGCTCTCAAATTCTTCAAGCGAAGAAAATCCATATATTTTTGCTGTATTCGTCATTGTATTTAGCGCGATATTTCCTCCTTCTTTGAAAATATCAACTACATATTTTCCGTAAAGCTGAAGCATTTTATCCGAATACGTACTGATTTCACCTCTAAGGTAAGTCTCATAGGAAGTATCATACAGAGTATCCTCGCTTGTGTGAAGAGTTCTTGCATTCGTTGCAACCTTTGGATGATTTTGAGAGAATTCTTCCATCATCTTCATCTGTATTGCAACAATCTGCTCGATGATTCCTCTCTTTTCATCGCTTAATTCAGGGAAATTATCCTTTATGTCATTCCATGCCTTTTCATCAGTGCTTTCCATCATACGACCGTATTTCTCGGTAATAAGGTTATGTCCTAAATTACATTCTCTTCTAAAGTCATAATAATACTGGATAAGCATATCCCTGTTCCATGTAAGATACTGGCTTCTCCTCATTACATTAAATGTAGGCCAGTTGTTCTGGCATGATGCCCTTCCACCTTCATTCTTAACCTTATCAAATGTTTCAAATTCAAGCCTTACGATTTTATCAACAATATCTTCATCAGGCAGGTCAGCAATTTGCGCCTTAATAAGAAGCTCTTCGGTGTGGTAATCAAGGTATGGCTCGATGTCGCTTATTATATTTTTATCATACATTATTTCGGCAAGCGTTTTTGCAAGATATTCTATAGCTTCCTTAAGGTCGCGCTTATCAGTCTTGGTAATAAACTGATTAAGAATCTGATCTATGCTAAGTGCGATGGCTTTTCCGCCTTCAAGCTCCCTTGTACTCCTGTAAAGCCACTTGTCATGCGGTGCGTATTTATTGCATATAAGGTGGTAAAGCCTCATAGCATGCTTCATTCCATCATTAAGAAGCAGTTGTGCGCTACTTTCATCTTCCCTGTCAAGCATTCGGAAATAATTGTACTGTGCACATTGTGAAAAAGAAGCCGCTTCCTCTGCTATCTTCATATAACGGATACTTTCTTTATAGCCCTTCTTGAGCTGATTCCTTATTTCTGAGAAAATACCCTCATCATCTCTAAACACTTCACCGTTAGTACATGCCGCCAAAGCATAATCCTTAACAGTTGAATAATCAATTTTACTGACATCATCAGTTCCTATGAACTTCTTATAAAACTGCGGGATAATCAGGACTCCTCTTCTGCCTTGTCCGCTTGCCATTGTATTTCTCTTAACGCCATTTATTTCATCGGGAAGTTCATTGTATGCTTTTGTAAGTTCGTCACCTATTTTTTTGTATGTGTCTTCTGTAACAAACATACAAAAATCCGGTCCAAAATCATGGTCTGTCGAATACTCATCATCATACATAAAACAGTCAGAACCTTCTCCAACAAGACCTATTGCAATCCTGTCTTCGTATTCGCCAAATCTTTCATGTATCATTTTCTTACCGTATGTCTCATAGTACTTCTTTGAAAGCTCCATTCCTGACATACTTTTTTCAAGCTTTTCTTCACATTTAGTATAACTATCCTTAAGTCTTTCATACTGCGAATTTTCGCCGATTTTTCCTTTTACAATTTCCATTGCTTCTTTAAATATTTTAGAAGCTTTTAAAATGTTACCTGCTTCGAAGTAGCATGTTGCAAGAGCGGAAAGCGCCGCACAGTAATGCGGGTCAATTAATGCCATTGCCTTAAACAGCCTGATTGCAGTGTATGCATATTCCTTTGCTTCATCAAAGCTTTTTGCAAGTACACACGTATTCGCAAGATTTGCATAGGTTACTGCAATTTCAAATTCGGCTTTTCTTGATTTTACTATTTCAAGTGCTTTTAACAGATGTGCCTTTGCAGACTCAAAATCACCCTTTTCCTGGAACAAAAGGCTTTGATTATTGTTAAGCCCTGCGATACGTAAATCATTACTTAATAGTGAACCATCACTGATTTTCTTATCATAGACCGCCTTTGTCTTTTCATAATATTGTTCTGCATTTTCATGCATTGCTAAAGAGCGGTATGCATTTGCAATGTTAAGACATATTGTTGCATACCTTAACGTGGATTTTTCGTTAAGACTGTCAAGTATATTTATTGAATCACTGATTACTGAAAGTAACTCTTTCTTAGCCGATATCTGTCTGTAATATCCGATAAGCTCATTTAGGGCAGTAAGCTCAAGGCTTTTGTTTTCACTTGATTTTGCTCTTTCTCTGACAGAAAGCATATAATCTCTTGCACCGTTAGGGTCGTTGTTGTCAAAGTATTCATCGACTTTTTCTACAAGGGTTTCTTCAAGCCTGTTTTCATACGTTCTCTTAAGTCCCTCTTCTAAAGAAATATACTCCATATTAAGAACTGCTGCGTTCTTAGAGGTGTATGTCTCACTTTCTGACTTAGTCATCGGAAATGCAAGCGGAATATTTCTTTCATTTATTTCTTCAATGCTCATTGGCACCTTCTCAATGCTTACTTTTGTGGCAGCACTCAATGCATCAACAAGTGTTTCATATGTAACTATGTCAGGTCCTGTAATGTTAAAGCTTAAATTTGCGCTCAGTTTATTGCCATCAAATGCCATTTCGCAGAGCTTAAGAATTACTTTTGCAACATCATAAACATATACCATCTGAAAGCTTCCATCACTGTTTTCCGGGAAAATCACCTGACCCGCCTTCTCAATCCAGTTAAATAAGACGTCTTCTCTGTTGGCATAATTTCCCGGTCCGTAAATAAACACCGGACGTATTGAATTATATGTGATTGAATATTTTTCGCATTGGGTTTTAAGCTCATTTTCAAGGGCGACCTTCCCAAGAATATATCTTCCTGCCTCAGCTCCAAAATCTCTTGTTTCGAATTCAGCGTCTTCGTCAATTGTTGAGAGCGTCCCCCTCTTATATACATCGCTTGTACTTACGAAAATATAGTGCTTTATTATTTTATTCAGCTTTGAGACAACATCGATAATGTCGCCTTCCTTATAGGCGCAAAAGTCAACCACGGCATCGAAAGTCCCAAAATCTGTAAGCCTTTCAATCGTGTCGTTATCGATATTATTTCTGTCAGCCTTTACATATGAAATGTGATTGTCATTAATAAAATCAGGCTTTCTGTTTCCTCTGTTAAGAAGGACTACTTCATTATCGCCTGATGCAATCTGGGTAAATGCCTTCCCACAAAAATAAGTTCCACCGATTACAAGTATTCGCATGCTGTCTCATAAGCTCCTATTAACTGATTTTGAATATATAATACACTATTTATTTTCTTTTCGGTATATCACATATGAGTATATTATCGGAACAAATATTATAACACAAAGCAGTATCGTGTAGAGTATTTCACTTTCCGGTAAAAAAGCAGATGCAATAAATAAAATACCGCATACTACCCACAAATAACCCGCCATTCTGTGCGTTTTATTCCAATTCTCTTCACTGTTAAGCGTCCAAGGAACCCGTATTCCGATTGTATATGTCTGCTTTGTTTTTGGTAAAAAGTTACCTATTACTGTAAATAAAATTCCTACAAAAATCGGTGCAAACAGTTCCACATTAATATCGTACCCTAACGCAGATCCAAGTGTAATTGTTGTACAGAAAACACTTGTTATTGGGAATATCCACTGGATAACCGCCTTTATTTTCTCACCTGCATTTGTATACTTAGGGTCAATTGAAAACATAAATGGAGTAAAAATATTTAGCACTGCCAAAATGCCCGGAAATACAATTACTCCTACAAACTTAGAGCTGAACCCATTCGCATTTCCCTTAAAATCCCAGTGTGTTGCTATTGTATCAGGCAGCCGGTTATAAAGGCACGCACCGATAATTATTGGAATAAAACATATTATTGTTGTTATTATAGCTGTTCTTTTTGTCTCTTTACTTAATTTGTTCTTCATTACTTCTTTCCTCCCTGCAAATTGTTAATCCAAAGTAAAACTTCTTCAAGCACTGATGCATTTAATGAATAGTGGATGAAATTTTTTTCTCTGCTCTCGGTTATAAGCCCCGATTTTTTAAGCTGAGATAAGTGATGCGAAATCGTTGCACCTGTCATGTCAAAATTCTCGCCAATCTCTCCCGCCGTCATAGACCCTTTCTTAAGAAGGTCTAATATTTCTCTTCTCGTAGGATCTGACAAGGCTTTCATAGTATCGTTAAATCCCATGTGTTAGTTCCTCTCATGTTTCTTAAGCATAGTTATTTTCCAGTATTTAGATTTCTCTCTAATTAGATGAATATCTAAATACAATATAGTCTTGCTTAATAAATATGTCAATAACTATTTAGAAAAAAATCTAAATACTTAATAAAATAAATCCCGGTAACAAATTATTACCGGGATTCAAATTGTTCTATTAACGTATAAATACCGCTGTTTATACTGTCTGTTTAACCTTCTTATTTATGAGAACCAACAATACGCCTACAAATACGGCACCGCCGACAATGTTTCCAAGTGTTACCGGAATCATATTCTTAACCATGCCACCAACTGTAAGAGCGTTCAGTTTATCTGCAGTTATTCCATAGAGTTCTTCCGCCTTTTCAACATACTGCGGATTTGTTTTTGCAATTAATCCTGCAGGAATATAGTACATATTAGCTACGCAGTGCTCAAAACCTGATATAACGAAAGCAAATATTGGGAAGAATATGGCAAGTATCTTACCGGCGATATCTTTTGCCGAAATTGCCATTAAAACAGCAACACATACTAATATGTTACATAATATTCCACTGGCAAATGCAGTACCAAATGAAAGGTTTACTTTGCCAAGTGCAATCTTCATTGTGTAAGCGCCCAAAGCTCCGTCAGTGTAATTCCACTGGCCGCTGAAATATGTCAAGTACGCAATAATGAGCGAACCGACAAGATTTGAGAAAAACACTACTACAAGATTTCGTGCGTACTGAAGCCATGTTGCTTCCTTCTGCATCACTGCCATCACAATCATTGTATTGCCGGTAAATAATTCGCCGCCGACTAAAACAATCATCATAAGACCAACCGGGAATATTGCTCCCGTAATAGTTCTGGCAAGTCCTACGTTTGCAATATTATGGGAAGCAAGCGATGATGCCTCTCCTCCTATTGCAATGAAAAAGCCTGCCAGAATACCAAGTAATATCATCTTTGACAGACTTAAGTTAGCTTTAACCTTTCCTGCTGCTATATTAGCGTCAACAACTTCTGCAGGAGAGTTGAAATTGTTTCCCATGTTCCTTCCTCCACTTCGCCTGATTATTAATTAATCTCACTTCAAATTACATTATCACTCACATTGCATAAAAGCAAGAAAAATAAGTTACTTAAGAAGAACTACAGCCTGATATCCCTGTAAAGTCTTAAATCTATTTCATACAATTTCGTCCTCTTTTTTGACCGCCATCTGCATATTAATCATTCTCATAAGAGAAATCATCTTCTCTATGTCCTGAGTAATCTTTGGTGCCTTTATTTCTACGGACAATCCCGTATATTTTTCATCAATATCAATTTCAACTCTCATTAATAAGATACCTGCGATTATTAAAACCTTTTGAAGTATAGAAATCTTCTTTATCTTTATACATTCTCTTATCAGCGAGCCTTTCGATATCTTCAACACACTTTATGTTGTTCTCATCACCGGTTGCGTATCCTATTGCAACGCTTACAATATATTCTTTTCTATCCAGAGCTTCTGTCTCTATCTTGATATCATTTTTTATTTTCTCAGGGTCTGTAGCACTCTCTTTTAATACTATGATAAATTCATCCCCGCCTATTCTGTAACATTGACCTGATTTTTTAATTCCACGTAATATGCACTGGGCAACATCATTAATCATTGAGTCACCGACATCATGTCCTTTTGTATCATTAACATACTTAAGTCCATTCACATCTATTTCGAATATAGTCAGATTCTCAATCGAATCACCATTCTTTTTCATTTCGGAAATGCGATATTCATAGGCAAAACGATTAAATACTCCGGTAAGAGGATCGATTTCCGTCATCTTTTTCATAAGCTGTGCATAACTGTAGCTATCTGTTATATCACTTAATGTTATTATGTGTCCTCTGTTTTTTCCGTTATTGCTTAATGTTTTATATTCAGGACTGTAAACCTTATTATTTATTGTTACGACTTTTTTCTCTTCACTAAGTAAAATCAGATCTTTGACAATAGAATTTCCATCATTATAAATATTTGGATACATATCTTTAATCGGCTCATTAAAGTATACTATTCTGTCATCTTCATCAAGTGCGATAATACCAAGAGTCAGATTGTCAATAACATAGTTACGGGCAAGCTCTATCGTATCAATCAAGTCATATTTCGTAAGTGCAATTGCCATAAATACAGTACATATTGCATATGCCAAAGATGTAGTATCGTAGCCTCCTGTCAGATTAAGAAGGAAAACTATTAGTCCGAGCATAGCTATTACAATGCATATAAGCATATACCACATCTGGATTCTTCTCTTTTTTCTTCTTTCTTTTACAAGGATTGAAATTACAACTGACGTAATTATTATGAAATAAAGAACAAGTGATGCAGTATAAATGTTATACATCACCCCATGTCCACAGTCATTATGTGGAAAAAGTCCATCCGTTGAGTATTCTACATCAGTATAGAAAAGTTTTTGATGTGGATAAGTAAATACAAGTGTTGCTATAGATATATGAAACACTGTCAGAAGTAGTTGTACTTTTTTCGGAATTTCAATCTGACAGTATTGCATTATGAAAAAGAAGAACGTGAGTGGAATAAAAACCTTACCGGTATATGCAAATTTTGTTCCAAGAAGCATCTGTTCTTTAGTATGCTCGGTAATCTCAATAAGCGAACCTATATTATTCACTAATGTCGCAAGACAAAACAGAACAAGATAAGTATGTTCCTTGCCTCGCCAATTTCCAATTAGATAGATTGCACCTACTGACAGGATAATAATACTGATAATCTGTATCAGAACGATAATGTCATATGTATTCAATAATTATCCCCTTTTCACTCTGATAATATTACATAGCGACTGTCCCGATAATAAAACCGGAACAGTCGCGAGATAAATACCATATTAACTTATTTTGCCTTTTCATCCCATACAGGTACATCAATACCGATAACCTCTGAAGTAAATGGTGTACCGTCATTTTTCTCAAAATGAAGCTGTGCCTTCTTGACATACTTAAATCCGATGTAAAGAAGCGGAATGTTACAGTACGCAATAAGAATATTGGCAAAGTCTGATAAATCCCACAGTGCTCCAAGATCCATACCAACGATACTTGTAAGCATACCAAAACATATAACTGCGATATCTATTACTCTGATAGCATTGATAAATATCTTGCTTCTGCTGATTCTGTTCGCACAGATCTCTGAGAAAGACATAAATCCTAACAGACAAGTGAAAGCGAAAAGTCCAAAGCACACTGAAATAAGTAAAGTAACGGCATTATTAAACATAATGCCCGGAGTAAGTTCAGCTGCCGAACTTAAATATTTAGGAAGCTTTCCAAGCTCAAACCATGCTGCTGAAGCATCAGTAAGCCATACGCGACCCATAATTACTACAAAACCTGTAAGTGTACAGATTACGATTGTATCAAGGAAAACACCGATTGCCTGTACGCAACCCTGATCGCAAGGATGTTCTGCATCAGATGCTGCTGCCGGCATTGTTATTGTACCTTGTCCGGCTTCGTTAGACATAAGTCCTCTCTTAACTCCTTGCATAAGTGCTACACCGAATGCACCGCCAAATACTGCTTCAGGCTTGAATGCCTCAGTAAATACTGCATAGAAGAACCAAGGAATTCTGTTAACATTTATTAGAATAAGAACAATTACGGTAACCACATATACAACAGCCATAATAGGAACCAATACGTCTGTTACTTTAGAGATTTTTTTAGTACCTCCGAATGAAACTGCAACAACAGCAATAATCACGATTACAAATCCAATCCAGTATACAGCGTGTGTTGTCGGAAGCTCTGTTCCTGATACAATACTTGCTATCTGTCCCATTGCAGAAACTGTATTAAAGCCCTGTGCAGGGAAGCAGAGGATAGCATAAATTATATACATAATCGAAAGAATTACACCGACAATTGCCGAATTTTTAAGAAGCTTTCTTCCATAGAATGAAAGACCACCGATGTATTCATCATCCTTCTTCTCTTTAAATATCTGAGAAAGAGTCGACTCAACGAATGCTGTAGCCATTCCAAAGAATGCCGAAATCCACATCCACAGTAACGCACCCGGTCCACCGACTGAAACAGCACCCGTAACACCAAGAATATTTCCCGGACCTACTCTCATTGCAGTTGACAAGAAGAAAGAAGCAAGAGGAGAAATTCCTGTCTTTGCCTTTGTATTCTTAAGAACCTCGATGCCGTGCTTAAACTTCCTTACCTGGATAAATCCAAGACGAACCGAAAAGTAAATTCCCGAACCAATCAAAAGAATAATCGCAAGTGTAAAATTACCAAGAATAGGTATATTTGCATACCACTCAAAATTAGTAGGAAAATCCCAGAATAAATCAGATACTACCTGTATTTTCCCACATACCGCAGTAATAAAACTTAGTAAAGCTTCCATACTAACTCCTCCTAATCATTTCGTGTTTCATTGCAAGCTTCCCTTCCACCATTTACTATAATACAACAAACCTTCATTGTCACTCATTTTGTCGCGGTTTCCGACGTGGGGAAGGTCCTTTTGCCACGCTCGCTTCTTGCCGCAGGTCCCGCCACGGAGGGTGTCTCCACGAACAGATTAGTACTCGATTGTTTCAGTAGTATATTTTCTTCCCATATCATGACGGACTTTACGGTTTTCAACACTGTCAAACACTATAGACATGTCGTAATCCTCAGGATATAGCTCCTCTGCTTTTACATGAAGCTTTACACGTTTATGATTTATCCAAATCTTTTTACCTGCAATCTGGACTCTTAATACTCCTTTATCATTAATTTCTTCGCACACTATGCCAATCTTCTTTTCCGGAAATACGATTACGCTGTCTCCGATTTTGTACATATCTGAGATCTCATATTTCTTGTGCGTCTTCTTTGTTCTCTTTATTTTCCCTGAACTCTTTGACTTTGATAACTTATCATTGTTAAACGAATACAAATTTAGAGCTTTTTTTCCATATGCTGCCTTAACAGCAGTATTAAGCATATCTGATGGCATTCCAAGTCTGTCTGCTATGTAGAAAGCGCAGCTCTCTCCGGCTTCTCCGATTACCATTTTATATGTTGGCTTAAGCGTGTCCCTATCAAAAGTCATTCTCGCATTTTCTATTCCCTCGTTTTTTCCTGCATATTCTTTAACCTCGGGATAATGCGTTGTAACAAGGAAATTTGCTTTACTTTCAAGAAGTTTTTCAAGAATTGCTATTGCAATTCCCATGCCTTCCTGCGGGTCTGTCCCCGAACCAAGTTCATCCATTATTACAAAACTGTTTTCATCAATTTCCCTAAGAATATTAAGCACATTTTTAATATGTGAGGAGAAAGTTGAAAGATTATCGCTAATATTCTGTCCATCTCCAATATCACAAAAATATCCTGAATTCATGCAAATATCAGCATTTTTGCAGCAAATGTGCAACCCGCACTGTGCCATCACAAGATTAAGCATCACAGTTTTAATTGCCACAGTTTTGCCTCCTGTATTCGGCCCTGTAATTACCACTCCCCTATATGTATTTCCGAGTTCAAAGGTAAGAGGGACATCTGTTTCACGGTCCATAAGCGGATGCCTTGCATCGATGAGTTTAATTTGCCTGTCAAAGTTAATTTTTGGCTCTACGGCATCAAGTTCAATGCTAAGCTTTCCTTTTGAAAAAAAGTAATCAAGCTTCTCAATAAGATGCATATTATCCGTAAGCTCATTTGCACGGTCAGAAACCATTGCAGTTAATGTATAGAGTATGCGGTATACTTCATTTTCCTCATCAATCTTTAATAACTGAAGCTTCTCAGAGAGCCTGCTGACACCTTCAGGTTCAACAAACAATGTATTACCGGTGCTTGATTTATCAATGACATTTCCTTGAACCTTATTTCTGTATTCCTTCTTAACCGGCACGCATATTCGACCATTCCTTGTCGTATGGAAATTGTCAGCCATGTAGTCACCATTTGCCCTTATAACTGACTCGGCCTTTTGTATCATTTCGTTTTCAAGCTGCTCAATCTTCATCCGGATATCAAATAAATCCTTCGATGCATGCGAATCAACCTGCTCCGGGCGAATCTGCCTTACAATTTCCTCCTTGAGTTCTTCATATGTGAAAAGTGTTTCGTCGTAATAGACCAATGAATTATTGTACTGTTTTCCTCTGTTTAAATAGGATGACAGTCTTTCTAAACAAGAAAGAATACTTTGAACCCTCTCAAGTCGATAGGGTGTAAGACATTCTCCTTTAGAAGCAATTTTTAATATCTCAAGTATCTCAGAAACGTCCTGTAACGGCGGATTTCCAAGCTTTTCTATCATCTCTTTTGCATCACTTGTATTCTTTAGTTCAGCACGAAGCGTACTTTCATCCAGTATTATCCATTTATCTTTTATTCTGTCCTTAGCTTCCTTAGTTATAGCGAAGCCGGCCCATATTTCCTTAACTTTATTAAATTCTATCTGATTTTCAATCATTGCTTTTTTCCTTCATTAATTCTTCTTTTTGGTAAAAATACATAAAAAAAACCATGGTATCTCACGCTTAAGATATCATGGAATAAATTCAAATTATTATATAAACGAAGCTATTACTCCTAATTTAATTAAGGAACAATACTTCTTTAACAAACCAATATATTAAGCGTAAGTAAACAAGCTAACTAAAAAAAGCTAACTAAATTAAAACCACTAAAGTCACACTGTATTAAAGTGACTTTACATATCACTGTATTGATGATATGGGTTATCTACCCACCACGCTTAACATAAATTATCCTCTGTTTGTTAATATTTCATAGCTGATAGTAGCATTATCCGCTTATCATGTCAATGTCACATATCCTACTTGATCAGTTCCTTTGGGAGATACTTTAATATCATCTCTTTGAGTAGTGGAAGCGAAATCGGCTTGGAAAGATAATCATCAAATCCTTCTTGCAAAAATCTCTCTCTTGCCCCCGAAACTGCATTGGCAGTCAGAATTACCATAACTGCATCATGGCTCTTACTATCCTTTTGCATCCTGGCCTGTTTAAGAGTTTCTATGCCATCCATATCAGGCATCAGATGATCAAGAAATACTATATGATATTTATTCTCTTTCATTAATTCAAGACATTCTTTTCCACTCATTGCAGTGTCAATCTGCATTCCGTTTTTCTTAAGAAGTCCTTTAAATACTTTCAGATTCACATTATTGTCATCAACAACAAGAAGCCTTGCAGTAGGAGCATAGAAATCTTCGTTCATTTCACGCTTTATTTCTTTTGCCTTCTGACAATACTCTTTTATATCATCTCCGATAACCTGTTCATCCCTCTTATGCTGCTCTAAATTGAAGAAGAATTCTGAGCCCTCTCCATATGTACTTTCCACCTCAAGTCTACTGCCCATAAGATTCAAAAGACGCATTGTAATTGAAAGTCCCAAACCTGTTCCTTCAATATTTCTGTTTCTGCTTTCTTCTACCCTGGTGAATGACTCAAATAATCGGCCAATATCCTCCTTTCGAATACCAATGCCGGTATCCTTTACTGACACAAAAAGCTCAGTACTATCATTTGATATTTGTTTCCCTGAAACAGTCAGGGTAACTTTTCCCTCTTTTGTATACTTTATTGCATTTGTCAAAATATTAGTAATAATCTGACGAATCCTGACCTCATCACCATTTAGATGAGTTGGTGTATCCGGGGATATTTCCATTACTAATTCGAGTGACTTGTCTTTAGCCTTAGGCCTTACCATTTCGACAGTCTCATTAAGCAAAATTCCAAGATCGTAGTCCACAGGAATAATATCCATTTTACCGCTTTCAATTTTTGAAAAATCAAGAATGTCATTAATCAGTGAAAGCAACATTCCTCCTGCGCGCTTGATATCCTCTGCATATTCAAGAATCTGTGAATCTTCACAATCCCTTAATATCATCTCATCCATTCCAAGCACAGCATTGATTGGTGTTCTGATTTCGTGACTCATATTAGCAAGAAAATCGGATTTGGAACGATTTGCATTTTGCGCAATTTCCTTTGCCTTCTCGGCCTCTTCCTTAGCCTCTTCGGCAACTTTTTTCGTGATACTAAGTTCCTCTATTGTGATTTTTAATTTCTGATAATCAGGCGTCTCCATAGTGAAAAGCATCATCATAAGTCCAAGAGCACTCATGAACAATGCTAACAAAGTATCAGGGAAAATGAACATTTGAAGCACAAGACCAAACAGCTGAAAAAAAGCAAATATAATAATGGCTGCTCTCTGCCATGTCCTGAATTTCCTGAAATTGTAAAGCAAAATGATTGATGAGCTGATTACAAAATACGACGGAACAATGTATACCGCAAGATATGTAGAGCCCTTAACATATTCGCCATCAGGGCTAAAGTAGAAAAAGTAACCGGTGAACATGTTAAAAAGCAGTATCAAAAAATATATTCTGACAAACCACTTATTAAACTTGATAAACACATTCTTCTTCTGGTCTTGATAAATAAAAAGCAGGTCATAATACATCATCTGATAGCCTAAAATAGCCACAGAAACAAAATACAAAGTATTCAAAACAGTATTAATCTGTATAGGGATAATATGTGCATAACTGATAGTAATGGCCGTAGTCACATCAAGGACAGTCGCCACAAGCCCCAACCATGCGAGCTTTCTAAATTCCCTGTTAAGAACAGTATTTGTGTCATACTGCATTTTAATAAAGAATAAAAGCACTATAAGAAAAATTGTAGAAGAAACTTCATAACTGATATTATATTTAAGTGTCATATATTTGCCCAAATTATACGGTAATTTCAATCTGGTTGCCTTCAAAATCAACAACGCAGCTCTCATAATATCCGTCACCTGTAGTTCTTGGGCCGCTTATGACTGAATACCCTTCGCTTTTAAGTCGCCCCGTCAAATTATCAACATTTTCCTTACTTCCAACAGAAAATGCAATGTGAATAAAACCTGTCCTGGCAATGTTTTTTTCAATATCGCACATGTCTGGCCTATTCATTATTTCAAGTCTTGCTCCATCCGAAAATGATAAAAAATATGACTTAAGTCCGGTTACTGTATTGTGATAACCATCGTTAGACTTTGCATCAAAATAGGTCACAAAAAAACCCTTCGCTTTCTCTATGTCATTTACATACATTGCGATGTGTTCTATTTTCATCTCTTTCTCATATATTACAAACAGGATTTATCTTTATCACACCCTCAGTATACCTTAACTTTCCACAATTTATCAACTTTTATTGAATTCCCTGATAGCAGCGAGTTGTTGCTTGTCAGAAGTAATCATAATCAGTATATCCCCCTCCTTTTTATGATAAATTATTTCATGCTATCATTTTAATATTTCCTCGATTTCTGCTTGTTCCGGCATCACCCGAAGAGCACCTCTTCTGGTTGTAATAATTGATGCTGCCGCATTCGCAAACGCAAGCATCTCTTCCATATCCTGTTTGCTCAGATTCTGATATCCCTTCAATAGAATCTGGTGTAACATACATCCCATAAAAGTATCACCTGCACCAGTCGTTTCAATTGTATTTGGATTTAAAAATGGTGTCATTTCTGCCATTTGGTTGCCGCAATAAGCACGACTTCCTTCTTTACCCATTGATAAAAGAATCAACGGAATGGAAAACTCTGTTCTTAGCTTTTCTACTGCTCTATTATAATCCTTTTCTCCTGTAAGCCATATCAGCTCATCATCAGATATCTTTAAAATGTGGCAATGCTTCAGACCATAACAAATCTGCTCTTTTGCCTCTTTCTCACTCTTCCATAAAGGTTTTCTTAAGTTTGGATCATAGGAAATCCAGATACCTGCTTTCTCTGCAACTGAAACAGCATTTTGAGTTGCGGTTCTAACAGGTTCCTCTGTAAGCGATAATGAACCGAAATGAAAGATTTTTGCACTTTGAATTAAATCGTTCCTTACTTCCTCCTTGCTCATCATGATATCTGCTCCAGGGTTTCTATAAAATGAAAAATCCCTGTCTCCATCTTCTTTCTTTTGTACAACTGCCAAAGTTGTATGTACTTCCTTATCAAAACACAAACCTTCTGTTGAAATTCCAATTTCTTTTAAGGCTTTCTCCAACTGTAATCCAAAACCATCCTGACCAACTTTACCAATAAAAGCCGTTTTCCTTCCCAGCTTTTGCAACATGGCAAGCACATTACATGGAGCTCCTCCCGGATTCGCTTCAAAAATCGGATTTCCCTGTTCACTATATCCATTTTGTGTAAAGTCAATGAGTAATTCACCCATTGCTACGACATCGTATTTTTCCATTACTGTACCTCAATATCATATTTGGTTACATCCAAATATGTCTTTCAATTACTTGTGCTTTTTAATTTTAAAAGAACTTTTTCTTTTTAAAATAGACAATTTCCGCTATTACTATGAACAATGATATAATTATCACAGCAATATATCCATACCGCCATTGCAGCTCCGGCATGTAAGCAAAATTCATTCCATACCAGCCTGTAATCAATGTAAGTGGAAGAAAAATAGTTGTGACAATGGTAATTACAATCATAATTTTATTTTGACGTGCATCCTGCATTGATTGATACAGTTCACGTATCTGGAGCACATTTTCACGAAGAAGATGTACATGATTTTGCAATCGTTCCACACGGTGCATAAATCTGTCCCAACCTTGTGTATCCTGTTCAGATTGATAAAAATCACAGGTACTGAACAATTCTCCAATGTCTATCATCTGTTCATAATAAATATTAAACTCAGAAAGTTTTTGCCTATGCTTTGTCAGTGATGTAAAAAAATTATTATTCCTTCCTGCTCCCCCGCTTATTTCCTCTTCCAGCTTGTCCAGCTCAGACTCCATATGAGAAAAATACAATGTATCCTCTTCTATCATATGCTCCATAATCCGTAACAACAACTGTTTCGGTGTATCAACTTCCTGAAACATCTCAAATAGAATCCAAATGAAAGCTGTGCTTTTTTCTGCTCATTCTTTTGTGGAAGCCGGATTGTACCGAGAATGCAATCTTTAAAGAGCTCTGCCTTACAGTATCGAATAGAACCAAGACTGTGCAGCATCTCCTTTTGATATGCAAATTGTTCTCTCCTTTCCCGAAACTCTGCTGTGCTCATAACAGCAAATAAACATGAATTATCTGTATATTGCATTAAAATTCCTACTTTCTCTTTATTTGTCTCTTTCCCTCATACGGTAACCAATACCTATTTCTGTCAGAATGTACTCCGGTTTTGAGGTATAGAAAATCTGAAACAGATTTCCTTCATCCTCTTTTCATTTGCGATAAACTTTTTATAATATATTATATTATCTCTTACTTTTATTCGATTTTCTTTTCCATTAACTCAAATCGACCTTTACGCCAATCAGCATATCCTCTTACTATATATCCACTTTTTCGATATAACTTTTGCGCATATGGATTCTCTGTGAAAACATCGAGTCGTATTGATTTATACCCCATCTCATAAATCTGTGTCTCAATATGTGCCAGAACCTCTTTGCCGATTCCTTTATTTTGATAATTCGGTGACACGCAGAATCTATGAAGTATATATGCTGATTCATCATTACTTTCCCACGTGGCATTTTTATAGGCTTCATCTGATTCTGCGCTTATCACATATATTGCAACCAATTTTTTACTATCAATAGCCAGATAAAGTGACTTCTTTTCTATATCGTTTATGAAGTCCTCTTTTGCAGGGTAAATATCATCCCACTGATATATGCCATCTGCCTCCATTTGTACAATGGCAGCTTTTAGGACTTTTTTGCCAATCTATATACCACTTGCTACCTCCTTATTCTCTATACAAATAATATATGATTATCCGCAATCTCCCTCCACTATTTCTCCAAAAAGAAACAGACCAATGCCTATCCCTTCTATATTATGGACTTTTTTTCGCGATAAAATCTTCCAGATAATAATAGAATTCTACCCGTTTGCTTTTACCATACATATAAACTCCCGGCCATATCTCTCGCAAAATTCTATATGGTCGGGCACTTTAGTTATCGCAACACATTTGACCTTGAATAAAT
>SFNX01000085.1 GCA_004552595.1 Lachnospiraceae bacterium
GGTGTTACTACAGCTATTGACGGAATTGCCAAGGGTGCTATGGAAATGGCTGAATCGATTCAGAATACAGCTACCAATATGGCAGAAGTCGGAGATGAGGTTGATAACATCAGAGCACTTGCAGAAAGCGCTAAGGCTAATGCGGATGATGTATTAAAGATTGCCAATATCGCAAGAGAGAATCTCCAGCACCTGCTTGATGCCAACAATGCAACTGTTTCAATCTCAGCAGACGTTGTAGACGGAATTACAGATACAGGACGTGCTATTTCAGAAATCAGCGAAGCAGCAAATGTTATCACAGAAATTGCTTCACAGACTAACCTCCTTTCGCTTAATGCTTCAATCGAAGCTGCAAGAGCAGGAGAAGCAGGAAGAGGTTTTGCGGTAGTAGCACAGGAAATCCAGAAGCTTGCAGAGCAGTCTAATACTTCTGCATCGGAAATTCAGGACATCATTGCCAACATCATTGAGAAGTCTAATAACAACTCAATGCTTGTTGAGAAGATACAGCAGTCAATCAACAATGAAGGCAAGGTTCTTTCAGAAGTACAGCAGAGCTTTGATGATGTATCGGAATGCATTGACATTACATCAGGAAACATTAATGACATTCTTGGCGGAGCAATCAACCTTGACAAGTCTAAAGATGCAGTACTTGATGAAATCAGTACACTTTCTTCAATCTCTGAAGAAAATGCTGCAAGCTGTGAAGAGACGACAGCTTCAATCGAGCAGGTTAATGCTACTATGGAACATATAGCAAGCGAATCGAAGGATACACTTGATATTTCTACAAAGCTTAAGGGAGACATCAGTTACTTTAAGCTCGACGAAGAATAAAATAACAAATCAAAGGGCCGGCTAAGTGCCGGCCTTTTAAATATGGACTATTTTTAAACGGGACAATTTGGAGGATGATATGGTACCGCAGTCAAATATTTCTAAAGAAGATTTAGCCAAAGCACAATCAATAATCAACAATATGTTAGATTATTACAGCAGCAAGGTTGTAGGACAAAGAAGACTTGGAATATCAATACTTATCGCAATGATGGCCAATGGTCATATTTTACTTGAGTCGGTTCCGGGACTGGCTAAGACTACAGCTGCCAAGATTATGACAGAGGCTGTTAACGGTTCATTTTCACGAATTCAGTGTACTCCGGATTTGATTCCATCAGATCTTATCGGAACCCAGCTGTTTAATGCCAAGACAAATGAGTTTGAGACTAAAATCGGACCTGTATACGGCAACTTTGTTCTTCTTGATGAGATTAACCGTTCATCAGCCAAAACTCAGTCAGCCATGCTTGAAGCCATGCAGGAGCGTTCGGTGACAATAGGCGGAAAGACTTATGACATGCCTAAAGTTTTTGTAGTAATTGCCACACAGAATCCGGTTGAGCAGGAAGGTACATATGTGCTTTCAGAAGCTCAGATGGACAGATTCCTGCTTAAGGTTGAGCTTGATTATCCAAGTCCTGATGAGGAAATCGAGATTCTTAACCGTATAGAAAACGGTGTATTTTCAAATAAGAGTCAGGTGGCGTCAATAGATGACATCATTTTCCTTCAGGATACGGTTAAGAAGGTGTATATAGATAATTCAATCAAAAAATATATAACGCGAATTGTCGATGCAACCCGTCATGCAGACAAAGCAATAGCTGCAAATCTTTCACAATATATTACGATGGGAGCATCAACGAGAGCTTCGATTGCATTTATGGATACTGCTAAGGCAATGGCGTTAATTGGAGGCAGACATTACTGTACGCCTGAAGATGTTAATGCAATGCGCTATTCAGTATTAAGGCATAGAATTATGCTTAATTTTGCTGCACTGGCAGACGGAATCGAGGAAGAAACTATCATTGATGCAATATTCAATTCGGTAAAGACACCATAGTACTTACATGAAGATGACATATATAGCCAAAATCCAGGCAAATCTTAAGCGGTATCAAAGCGTTAAGGCAAGAAAGCATACAGCAAGGGTTTTGGACGGCTCATACAAATCAATACATAAAGGCCGCTCAATGAATTTTGACGAATTAAGAGAGTATGTTCAGGGCGACGACATTAAAGACATTGACTGGAAAGCTTCTGCCAGAAGTCAAAAACTTCTGGTACGGCAATATATTGCCGAGAGAAAACACAATGTATTACTGGTATTTGACACTAATATGAACATGCTTGGGGATTCGGACGGCTTTGAAGAGAAAAGGGAACTTGCGATTTTAAGTGCAGGTACCCTTGCTTATTTTGTCAATAAAAGCGGGGACTATGTCGCATCCGTATTTATGGGTGAAAACGGCGTTAAGTATTTCCCATTTAAGGCAGGTCTTGGCAATATTGAGACTATTCTTGAAAACTATCACCGTACAGTAACTATGAATAATAATTCGGACGTAAATGACTGTCTTGAATATATAATCAGAAACTTTAAGCAAAAAATGATAATCGTTCTTGTATCTGATGTCAGAGGCTTTACCACTATAACAGATACAAATTTAAAACGGCTTTTAGTAGCGCATGATGTGTTGGCGTTAAATATCTCAGATGCATCAATAAACGGTAATTTAGCTTACAACATGAATGCAGGAACTTTCATGCCGGCGTTTTTATCTAAAAATAAAAAGCTGCAAAGAGCTATGAAGGAAGCAAATCTTAAGCTACAAAA
Organism: Lachnospiraceae bacterium; assembly: GCA_004552595.1. Classification (GTDB taxonomy): domain Bacteria; phylum Bacillota; class Clostridia; order Lachnospirales; family Lachnospiraceae; genus UBA2868. The sequence continues at coordinate 2,687 of SFNX01000085.1, forward strand.
AACGGTTACTGAGAGACTTAAAAAATTTGGAATATCATGCTCAACAATTGATTATGTTGAAGAGCTTGACAGGGAAATAGTTGATTTGCTCGCAAAGCACAGAGGTGAGAAGTTAAGATAATGCCTACAACAATAAGTTTACAGGGTACAGCTTCATATGGTGTATTAATTCTCTACATACTGTTTTTCATTCTGATTTCGCCTCTTATATTAAGGTTTATAAAAAAGAGGAAGGCTAAAAAGAATAAAAAGAAGGAAGCAAAGGTTACACCACAGGTTAAGAAAATTCCTCCTACAATTAAGGAAAGGTATGAAAAGCAGCTCCTTTCAATTATTGATGATTATAAGTCTGAAAAAATTGATGAAAGGGAAGGCTATCAGCTTTTAAGTAAATTTTTAAGGGAATTCTTCAAGGAGTATGCTGGTGTTGACGTTACGACAAAGACGTTAGCGCAAATCAGGGGCATTAATAATTCAAGACTTGAAAAGCTTATTGAGGAGTTTTATGAATATGAGTTTTCGCCTGATTCAAACGGCGATATTGTCGGTGCTGTTAAGCGTACAATTCAGTCGGTAAAGCATTGGTAAAACTATGGAATTTAAATATCCTGTAATAATGTATATAGGGTTTGTAATTGCGGCAGTCTTTTTTATTATGGCGTTTTTGCATAAGAAACAGTTATTAAAAAAAGACGGCATTAAAATTGCAAATACAGAGCTTACATTTAAAAACAAGTTAATACAAAAGGAGATTGTAAAGTATCATGTTTTACGTGTGATGCTTGTCATTTTTGTTACATTAATGATTGGGATTACTGCGAGTTTACTTGCAAGACCATATTATCTTAAAAAGATTAAGGAGCAAAAATATAACAGAGACATTATTTTATGTATGGATATTTCTGCATCAGTTGATGAACTTAACTTAAAGCTTGTAGATGAGCTTAAGGATACAGTAAGAAGCCTTACAGGTGAGAGAATCGGAATTGTAATATTTAATACTACGCCTGTTGTGTTATCACCTTTAACGGATGATTACGAGTATACAATCGAGCAACTTGATAATATTTATACTGCCATAAAATCACAAAAGTCCGGATATAAAGACCTTAAAGGAAAAGACTGGCTTTACTGGAACGAATACCTTTATGGCGGAACACTTGTCGGAAACGAATTAAGGGGCAGCTCATTAATTGGAGATGGCCTGCTTGGAGGCCTTTTCGCGTTCCCGAAAACGGATGAAAACAGAACTAAAATTATCATTTTTTCAACAGATAATGACTTGGCAGGTGACAGCTACGTTACGCTTGAGGAAGCATGCAGGCATTGCAAAAACAATAACGTAACAGTATACGGAATCGGCACTAAGCAGATGTATTCGAACAACAGATATGAAATGGAGAACGCAATAGAGCTTACTGGCGGTCGTTTCTTTGTTGAGGAGAATACGTCTGAATTTCATAAAATCGTTGAAGAAATCGAGGAGACGAGCACAAGTCTTACAGAAGGGAAGACAATAATAAAATTAGTCGAGTCACCACTTAAGTATTTTCGCATGCTTGTAATTTTATTTTTATTGTTCGTTTTGATTTCGATTATTTTAAGGCGGGCAAATGTTCTATGGAGCATAGGGGTGGTTGCTATGGCAGTGCTTCTTGTATTTACTTATGTCTATGCGGTTTTGCCTGCTAATCAGTTTAGTAAAGGCCCTGATATCAAGATTAAAAAAAGCTCGAATCTGAATGTTCTTTTCGTAATTGACAATACAATAAGTATGATTGCAAATGACTGTAACGGTGAGCGCCTGACAAAGGTCAAGGAGGATGCGATGAAGATTGTTGACAGCTTTGAAGGGGCTAATTTTTCCGTTATTTCATTTAATAATACGGCATCGCTTGTTGCTCCTTTTAGTAAAGATACAGAGCATGTGAAGAATGCAATAAATTCGCTTTATCCGATTGAACGCTTTTATGCGACAGGAAGCTCACTTGATACGCCTAAGGAATTGATGACTACAATACTTAAAGATATTAAGGAAGACGCAAATCAGAAGACAGCGGTCATATTTATAAGTGATGGAGAAATCACTGCGGAAAATGCAGTTCTTTCATCATTTGAAGAGCTGAGCCGGTATATTGATGGCGGAATGGTGTTAGGATATGGTACTAAGACAGGCGGCACAATGACAATAAAGTCAAGGTATGAGGGTGTTGAAGACGAAGTGATTCTTGACTACTCAGATTATCCGACAAAGGAAGCAGTCTCGGTTATTGACGAAAAGAATCTTAAGCAGGTAGCTTCTGACTTAGGGGTTAAGTATGTATATATGAGCGATCGCATTTTAAGCGACGAGCTTAATGGAGTTAACGAGATAAGAAGCGAGGTTAATAAGCTTCTTGAGTCCTCTTTAGTAACTGAAGAAAAGCAGAAGGTTGAGAATAGTGAAGAGTATATTTATCCGCCAAAGTACTACGGTTTTTATGCGCTTATTCCATTCGCAATCCTCTTATTGCTGAATGCATACAGCTTGTCGTGGAGACGCTTATAATAAAGCAAATGAATAAAACAAAACAATTCTTGCAAAAACTTAACAATAAGAAGATTCGCAGGGTGCTCTATGTAGTATGCCTTGTTTTATTTGTAGTGCTTTTTGTGAGATATAAAATATATAAACAGGCAAAAATCTATTATAATAAGGGCGTTAATTTCTATAAAGACGAGGATTATTATTTTGCTGAAAAGTATTTCTCATATTCACTTTTGTACAAAATTCCGAAAAGATTGGAATGTAAGTCAAGAATAAATTATGCACTCTCGATTACGACACCTATTACTAAAGAATCGGTTACGCCAAAGAATATTGATGAGAGCATTGAGAGGCTTGAAGAGGCAAGGAGCATATTAGTTCAGCATGACTGTGCGCATATGTATGATTCAGATGGACATAATAAGAAAGCACAGACTCTTAAACAAGAAATTGATGAATACATTGAGTATCTAAAGTCTGAGAAGGAAAAATTTGAGGAAGAAAAGAAAGCCGATAACTTAGATAAGAGCTCAGACGAAGATAAGAAGAACGAAGAAGAAAAAAAGAAGGAAGAAGCAAAGAAACTAAGGGAAGAAGAGGCAAAACTAGAAGAGGTATTCGGACAAATTGAACAGGAAGGCTTAAATGAGCGGACAAATAATCTGAATACGTATGAGCAGTGGTCAACAGAGAGTACCTATTACTCAGGTAAGAGCTGGTAAAGTATAGTCTATGAGAGATAATGATAAATGAAATTCTTAAATAATGATTCCAACATAATAACTAAGGCGCTTTCGCTAATTATGATTCTACTGACAGGCTACTTATCTATTGTCAGCCTGTTTTCTACCGCATATATTTCAGAAGATGAAAACCTGTATTACATAAAAGACAACGCACTTATCAATATTGCTATAGTCGCAATTCTTTTGATAACAGTGTTATTTTTAAAAGACAAAATATCAAAACTGCTCGAAGGAAATGAAGCTAAACTTGTATTGATAAACAGCATTATATTGACAGCAATACTTGTATATTTTGTATTGTCAACAAAACTATATCCACTATACGATCAGGCAAAGCTGTTAAATGTTGTAAAGCAGTTAAACAGGTTCGATTACTCTGCGTTTATTCCGGGCGGATATGAGGACAGGTGCAGAGTCCAGTGGGGCATAACCGTATATTTTTACATTATTTCACGCATATTCGGCAATATAAGTATTACAGCAATTCAGCTCCTTAATGTAGTTTACATAATTGTATCGAATTTCTTAATATACAGGATTTCATCCATTATGTTTTCAAAAAAATCAGGAGCAATCATCCATCTTGCTGTATGTCTTTTTGTACCGCAGTGGTTTTATGCATCGTTTGTGTACGGTACGCTGCCGTCATTTATGTTCGCACTTCTTGCAACATACATATTTATGAAGGAGAAGGCTTCGATATCAGGAAAAATTGTGTCCGTAGCCATAGCATCTTTATCAATAAGCATTGCTATTTTGTTGAAGACAAATTCACTGATTATCCTTATAGCTGTCGTCCTTATTCTTGCATACAATTTTGTGAGAAATGCAAAGGCGGAATATTTGGCATCCATTATGGCGATACTAATAATATATCTGCTTTCAACTAAGGGGCTGTCCTTTTACATAAATGATATGACAAGGCTTGAGAAGGGCGGAATTGCAAATAGTTCATACTTTGCAATGGCATTTATGGAAAACAGTGAAAAGGGTCCCGGATGGTACAACGGATACATCAATGATACTTATGAAAAGCATGGCTTCAACACTGAAAAAGCCAGTGCCGAGTCAGAAATTAAGCTTAAGGAGCTTTTGAACGGATTCAAAAATAACCCGGCGAATTTAGTAAGCTTCATTTCAAGAAAGACAGTTTCCCAGTGGAATGAGCCGACATTCGAATCACTGTATATATTATACAGGAGAGATTCGCTCGCTGACACACCGGTATGGTTTAAGAATCTTTCAGTCCCAACGTCAAATCTAAATAAGGCCATAAGGGAAATTATGAATATTATTCATATTCTTGTATTATTCGGTGCGTTTAGCTATTTTGTATTGGAATATAAAAATATTACAATCAAAAAGCTTGTTCCTGCGGTAATAATAATCGGAGGCTTTTTATTCCATACAGTGTGGGAGGCAAAGTCACAGTATATTCTTGTGTATTTTATACTGCTGATTCCATATGCGGTTGCAGGGTACAGCACACTCGCGGTTTACATAAAACGCAAGACAACATCAGAGGCGACCGCTGATTTATGTAAACCAAAATCTCTCGATAAGCTTACAATCTACGCTATCACGCTTGCTGCATTAATCGCCCTGACCGCAATAGTTCCTGATATGAGTAT
>SFNX01000014.1 GCA_004552595.1 Lachnospiraceae bacterium
TTATTAATTATTTAAATTTTATATGATTTAATGTAATTGAATGTGTACACTATTGTTATTAATTATTTAAATTTTATATGATTTAATGTAATTGAATGTTATAGTATCTAATAAATCATTAACTATATCATTGAATTGTTCTTGATTTACATCATCTCTATTTCTTACATAGAATCCATCATATACTTGAATTACATCAAATCCTAATTTGAATAGTTCATCAACTAACTGCATGTAAATGCAAGACTCATGTAAGAAGATTTCAGAATCAAATGGTTGACCAATAATATCAGTCATTTTAGACCTCATATTGATTAGTTCCATCTTTAATGTAATTTCGTCAATTTTTTCTTTATTGTAGTCTTCTTTCGCAAATCTGACTGTGTGTGTGTAAAGCTTTCCAATAGACTTGTCAAAGTATAATTTCATTGCAAATAACTTGTATTGCTTTCTTTGTTCTTCGCTCTCGAATGGTTGTCCATACATTTCTTCATATAAGTCAATTGAATTTTCTAACCATACCTTGAAGTTCAAGAAATGAGTCAATCTATAGATAGAAGATTTAACGTCATATTCCATATAGTTGTCTTTGCCAAAGTATTCATCTAATACATCTTTACGCCAAATTCTACAAGTATTCTTTCCGTTATCATGTTCTTTATATGAACAGATACCGTTAGTAGCTCTTATCGAGATAGATGTAATCAGTCCGCCTTTATTTCTTGTAACTTTTGGCTGGAATTTGATACCGAACTTGTATTTGTCATTTGCATAGTGACGTTCATTGATTTCATCTGCTAACTTCTGATAGTCTTCAATCTGTGGATAGATTTCTTTAACATAGTCAATAATCTGTTCGTCAGTAGCAACTGGAATTCTTAGATTTAGTCCAGAGTTGATTTTAATGTTAAATTCTGTTAAATCACGAATGTGTACACTATTGTTATTATATTCATTATTATTATTTAAATTATGAATATATGTCTTATGAGTAATAGAATATTTGTTACATAATTCAATAATTAAATCTTGAACATTCTTATTGAGAATATAAGTCTTACAATGATTATCTTCTTCATTCCACGCATTATACTGATAAGTGTCATTAATGACTTTCAATAGGTCAACTTTCTTTGCCAACTGTAACATTCTTGTAACATTGACATGACCGTTATAAATTTCACAAAGTTCACCTGTAGTTGGAATAGGAATTTCATAAATGTGTTCTCTGCCAGAAATGTGCTTGAACATGTCTACGAAAGGAATTAACGTAGCAAGGTTCTTTTTCCATTGTCTTCCGCATACAGTCTTGAATGATTCTTCGTCTATTACGTCGTTCCTGAAGTCAGATTGACTATATTCTGTTCTTTCGTTCTTAGTCAATTCTTTGACTTCGTCATACTTCTTGTCTTTATTTTTGAAGTTGATTTCTATAATTTTGTTAATTATATTGTAATTCATTTGGCGTCCACTCCATCTTAAATTAAAAATGAGATGTTAGTATACGAAAATTGTGGACGCTGTATACTAACATCTCTGTTAAAATTCTTTCTCAGATAATTGTAATCGTCCACTATTCCAACAATCTTAATATATTTATATAAAATATAATAAAATTTTTATACTTTTGTTAATAAATAATATGAATATATAGTTACAAGTTAATAATTTATTATATATTAAAAATATAATAAGGAGACAACAATGAAAGAACACTTATGTATAATTGGCGTGAATAACGGAAAGCCTATTATCAAGCGAGTCACAGAAGAAGAACTCAAAGAACTTAACAAGCCTGTTGAGACAAAGAAGTCTAACAGTAAATATGATACTTTCTTACGTACAAGACCAGCAGGACAATATTATAACACAATGTATGGAAGATGACAGAAGAAATGATAAAGAGTATTGCCAAATCATATTATTCACTATAAATACTATATTACAATTCCTCCAAATAAAGAATCTCGTAGAATAGTCATCTACGAGATTTCTTGTAAATATTACAAGTGCAAATCCGGATATACACAATGCACTATGTATAAATAATATTAACTTCTAGTTAATTCTGTACAATTTAATTCGATACTAAAGTAAATATATTAAATATCGCACAAATTTGTCCAGAATTAAATCTAGATAACGAGAGAGACAAATAATATGCTAACAGACACTACACACTTAACTAAAGAACAAATAAAGAAGACAGGTTCGTTCTATACACCACTTTGCGTTGTAGAGAAGTTGATGTCGAAGATAGATGACGAGACTTGGAGTGACCCAACAAAGACATTCTGTGACCCAACATGCGGTACTGGTGCTATCATTATTCCAATGCTAGACAACAGAGTAAAGCATGGCGTAGACCCAACAGTAGCTCTTAAGACTATGTATGGTAATGAGTTAATCAAAGACAGCTATGATATTCTCATGAAGAACTTAGAAGCATGGGCATCTGATCATGGCGTTACAGACACAAGTTGGAAAGACAATTTCTATAATATGGACGTATTCGAGTGGCTGAAGCTGGAGGTTGGTAAATGATAGGCTGGATTCTTGCTATAAGCTGTATACTAGGCACTATATTGAACTGCAAGAAGATAAGATGGTGCTTTATCATCTGGTTCGTGTGCAATATAGCATGGTTCGTATTGGACTTCAGCACACAACAATATGGACGTTGCGTACTAGACACAGTTCAGACTATCACAGCAATTTGGGGCTTTATCGAATGGAGTAAGAAATGAGAATAGATGTTGCAATTATGAACCCGCCATATGATAAGAATTTGCATCTCAAGATTCTTGAAGCTGTCATTCCTATTGCTGATAAAGTGGTCAACATTAGCCCTGTTCGCTGGTTGCAAGACCCATTAGCTAAGTACAAGAAGAACAGTGATTACAAGAAATTTGAAGAAAGTATTAGCAAGAAGATTGAAAGTCTTGAAGTATTAGATGTCGAACTTAGTAATAATTTATTTGATATTGCAAATTTTGGTGCGTTGGGTATCTACAAAGTTGGAACGGGTGGTTACGATTATGATTTAGTCGCAAAAGAATATTTGGGAGATGCTTATTCGATTTGTAACAAAGTGTTACAGTGCAACGATAAGATTTCTAACCATATGCAGAAAGGAACTGCGGGTATTTGTGTAAAAGTCGCAGGAATTAAAGGATTTGGCAGTGGTAAAGATTTTGATATAGTCAGTCTCATTCATTCTGAACCATATATTGATGGTAACGGTTATAAAGAAAAGAAATTCAAGAAAAAAGACGTAATAACGAAAGATGTTGAAGGTGAATCATTCGTAAAAGTAAATTCTGTCGAAGAAGGAAAAAATTTCATCAATAGTACAAGAACCTTATTTCATCATTTCTTGGTCAAATGCTGGAAGATGGACCAAAATGTACCGTTGAACTTCTTGCCTTACATGCAAGACTACACTCAGCCTTGGGATGACAAGAGATTCTGTGAGTACTTCGGAATTACAGGCTACATTTCCGACACGGAAGCAGAACCTGGTTCCGAATGGGAAATCATCATGAACACTATGAAGGAATACGTGTAATGAGAATAGATGTTGCAAATACATAGTCGTGTAAGCTTTCGTCATATATAATAGTAATAGTAGAGTTCATGATTTAACTGACACACTACTAATTCGGAGGATTATATATGACAAATTACATTACACTAGACTGCGAAGCAGACGGTCTTAACAAAGAATATAACAGACAAGTATTTAAGCGGAGATCATTTCGACAAAGAATCACGTATATGGTCAGTCACGTTCTGCAGGCCAGACATTGTTACTAGAACGTTCGTGAGCATGATTACACATACACGTCAATTGCCAGGATATTACAGACACAAGAACGGTACACTGATGAACAGAACACTTGCATATCACGAAATAACGAATATAGTACCAAAGAATGTTGTTATCAATGACGGTTCAACACACACAGTAAATGAAATAACAGACTACACACTGTATCTGACTAAATTGCGTGATATGATAGAATCTTGTCCATTGCAGATCGCATTCAAGGGATTCGGCAGTCATGACTATGACGCAGAATTACTCAAGGTTAACTTTGACAGATATAATATCGAATATAACAAAGATATGTTCGACAAATTTGTCAACATCAACATTCCTAAGTCTAACTGGAAAGCTACACACGAACAGACACACGCTGGACACTACATCACAAATCAGCAGTACATGGTTAACGGTATTATTCACAATATAGAAGACACAATTGAACTTCAAGAATATTTGAGGAAATAACATATGAAAGATAAATCTTCATTAGAAATCGCTATAGAGAACGGAGAAGAATTGATAGAATACTTCAAAGACAAATGGACACCAGAACAACTTGACAGACAACTTAAGTTATTAGAACTGTCTAAATACAACTTAAGCTTGTTCGAGGACAGTTAGAGTTCTTTGTCATTTCTGCAACAGGCTACTTATTACATGTAATAGAAGGAATAATATGAAGAAAAAAGAACTTGAACGCAGATATGACATTGTAAAGCACATTGAAGAACAGACGCTTGTCATGGGATGTATTCTGAACACTATGAAGGAATACGTGTAATGAAATTTGATGTTGTTAAATACATTAAATTAAATGATATAAATATAGTACGATGAAATGGTAACATTGACCTTAACAATGTTGAGAGGTATACGATTATGGCACGAAATAAGAAAGTCGAAGTAAAAGAATTTGAAAAGCAGTTAGCAGAAGTAGAATTTTCAGAATGTGATTGTGGTCAGTCAAAAATAGAAAATGAAATGACTGACTTGCTTAAGCAGCTAGTTAATCAGAATGAACAAGTAATTCAACTATTGACGAAGTTGAAAGAAAGATTCATTTAAGGAGGTTAACGTGGCTGCACCAAAATTAAAAGACTCAGGTAAAAGAATTTTCGGAAATAATTTGCTGACTAACTGCAAGACTCGTCAAAAGCAGATGAAGTATCTTATGGAGAACATGAGAGAACCTGATTTTGCGTTAATTGATGCTAAGACAGTTGATGAAAATGATGAAGTCTTGAACACTGCTGGTATTACATATCGTATTCTGAATTCACAAGGATTTAGAAATGGAGCACATAGTTCGAATACTTTGCCAAGTTGGGGTTCAGTTGCTAACTTTATGGCAAGTATTCAAGACTATTTGCCAAAGTCACTCAGAACTAAGCAAAATCATTATCGTCTATGGTCGCATCGTTCATTCCAGCAAAATGATACACAAATAATTGCTGAAGACACTCAGGAATTGCTCAATGATATGTGTGACTGGCTATTCAAGATGAAGACGAAGATTGAAGACTATATTGCTAGTCGTTATTTCAGAGACGGTAGAATAAATCATCTTGAGACATTGAAGAGACGATTCAAGGACGATTGGTCAGAAAGAACAGAACAGCAAGTTGATGCTACTGTTCAAGATAATAAGATTGAAGTGTCATTTGAAAAATTATGAGAAAGCAATACAAATTAAGTGGACCGCAATTAGAATTCGTAAATTCAGATGCAAGATTTACGATTTTTAATGCTGGTCGTTCTTCAGGTAAGACATTTGCAGCATCTCTTATTGCTGCACTTGCTTTGCTATCACAAAAGAAAGTGATAGTATTTGCTCAGAACTTCAAGGCACTTTCTGAGAACTTGATGGTTGCTATTGACGAAAGATTGTCAGAACTGACTGGTCATCTTGGTAAGATTTACAAATTTAACCCTAATTCACAAAAATTTACTTATTGCAAAGGTGCCATATATGGAATGTCGTATGAGAACATTGAGACTTGTCGTGGATTTACTGATATTGAAGTTGCTATCTATGATGAAATAGCTATAGCGCCTGCTAACTTATTGTCAACTGTAGCATACTGTCTTCGTGGTAAGAACATTAAGCCGCGTCAATATGCAATGACTACACCTAGAATTGGTACTTGGTGGAATAAGTATCTAAAAGATAACAAAGATGATAAAAGTATCAAGATTATTCACTCTACAGTATTTGACCTTAATAAGAAAAGCAATGACACTGAATCTGTAATTACTCAAGAACAGATTGAAAACATGATTTTGTCGTCTCTTGATGAAAAAATGCTTCGTCAGGAATTGTATGGTGAACTAATTGAAGATAATTCTGCAGGTGTTCTATTCCCGACTAGATTATTGTCAAATGCACCTAAATTCATGCAGCGAAATAATAACGGTTATGCCATTGGTATCGACTGTTCTGGCCTAGGCAAAGATAGCAATGTAATTATTGTAAGAAATCAAAATGAAATCTTAGACATAGTTGAAAAGAAAGTTGCTTCTAATTCTGAACTTTGCTCAATAGTCAGAGGATTGATTTTGACACACGGTAAATCAAATCTTTCACATGTTGCTATAGACGAAGCTTATGGACTAGATTTACACGAAAGATTATCAGATGCTGGTATTACTGCTACTATTGTACCATTTGGCGGTAAAGCTAAAAATCAAGCTTATGCTAATCAACGTGCAGAAATGTACATAAATTTGAAGAAAGGTATAGAAGAATATGGTCTAAAAGGTATAACTGACGAATTGTATAGAGAATTGCAGGCAACTAAGTATATTCTGAACAACAACGGAAAAATACAACTTATACCCAAGGATGATATTAAATTGAACATCGGACGTAGTCCAGATCTGGCCGATGCCCTTGCACTTACATATACTCAAGACATTGTTCCTATTGGACTAATAGAATCTGACATAGAAATACAAAATCGTTATATGCTATGATGCGTATAAATAATAATGTAGGATGGAACGCTGCCACTTACATTCAGCAAAATCAGCGTCATGAGAGGTATATAAAATGGATGAAGAAATCCTTAATAATATGAATGTTGATACAGTAGGAGAATCAGCTGCTTCAACCGCATCAACAGCTGTCGAACCATCAGAAGAAGCAGGCATTGTAGCTGACAATAGTCCTAGCAAAGCATCTAATGAAGTAGAAAATCAAGATGTGAACAGCAACATCGATAAGGCAAATAATAATCAACGTCAATACACAGACTTGGAAAAAGCTCAGTATTCTTTTCACAAGCAGTTCGCGAGACAGAAAGCTAAGCATGAGCAGGAAATTGCTAATCTTAGAGCAGAATTTGACAAGCGACTGGCTGATGAGATCGATAAAGTTAAGAATCCTGCAAAATATGCTCCTAAGACTCGTGCAGACTTCCAATACGATGATGACTATGTAAAGTATCTCGCAAATGAACAAGTCAATGCAATTCTTGAAGCAAAAATTGCTGAATATACTAAGCAACAGGAAGAAGAACGTCGTCAGGCTCAAGTTGATGCAGAATACAGGAATATGCTAGACAAAAGCGTTAAGTCAATTTATAACACTCCTGAAGCAGAAGCAGATTGGCGAGCAAAGGTCGGTGAAGGTATGAAAGCTGGACTAGGAACTATGATTGACAGTGACCAAGATTTGTCAAATTACATTATCTTCTCTCCTATCGGACCTAAGATTATGTACGAACTTGCTACTAACAAAAAGACAGTACAAGACATTTTCACTATCGGTATGACACCTGACGGTCATGCAATTCCTCGTTCTCCTGGTGACAGGATGCGTAAGATTGAAGAGTTGGCTGACAGATTGTCAAGAACTGATATAAATACTAACAAGACAAATGTTCAACCAGTAAAGCCTATCGGAAGACCTGGAATCAACAAAGAGGATAAAAAAGACATTTTCAGTGACCCTAAAGCTTTGTTGGACATGATGTATTAACAATTCATTTTACAAAGGATAAAAATTATGGCTACAAATGATCAGACATTTAGTAATAACAAGAAAGTAAAGATGATTGCTACAGCAGTGTATGCTAACTGTCCTTACTTGAAGAAAGCACATTCATATGTTCCTATGGATCAGATGCAGGACAAGAAATATGGTAATAAGTATTCTGTCTACATTCCTGACCCGGGTAAGACTCGTATTGCATCTGCATCTGATGGTAAGGAAAAACTTGCTGCTCAGTATGACGCAATTAACGAAATTGAATACGACATCGTGTGTGATGCAGCTCTTAACGACTGCGAATTGACTCTTTGGAATAAATTCGGTGACATGGAATCTTTCAGAGACCAAATTGCTCTTCCTCATGGTCGTTCAGTTGCTCGCGGCGTAGAAAAGGCTGCTATTGACAAGACTGTCTTCCAAGCTTCTCAAGCTGTTGTTGGTGTTGCTGGTCTTGAAATTCTTTCTGAAGCACAGGGCGCTTTGGACATGACTGGTGCAGTTGGTAATAAGGTTACCTTCATCAATCCTACTGTTGGTACAAAGATTGCTGCTAAGGCTCTTGGCGCATTCAATAACCCAGACATTGCTAAGGACCTTTACCGTGATAACTGGCTCGGTAAGTACGGTGCATCTACCATCGTTACTGAATCTTACATGCCAGTAGTTGTTGGTTCTAGTTCTCGTACAGCTTCTGTAACTCTTACAAAAGTTCTGAAAGACGGTAAGACTATCGGATTTGAACCTATCAAGAGCGTATCTGGTACTGCTAAGAAGGGTGATGCTTTCAAGGTTGAAGGATTGAAGCTCGTTGATAAGAACGGTGTTCAGACTGATGCTGACTACGTTATCATCGTTGGTGATAATGGTGAAATTGCTGAACTTCGTATCGAAATTGAAGGTGAATCTTGCAATAACGCAAATGCATGGGTTGCAGCAGGAACTGAATCTCTTACTCTCGTTCCTATGCTTGCAGATGGTAAGAAATACGCAGTTACTCAGTGCCGTATTGAAGGTGCAGTCGCATTTGATTCCTATAAGTTCGCTGAACTTCCAGGTACAAAGATGACCACTGAAAAGTTCGAAGATTCTGCAATCGAAGTTCAGACTTACGAAGGTGGTAACATTGACACATTCACTTCTGGTGTTCGTATCGTTGTTCCTTTCGCTGTCGGTCTTCCTGATCCTCGTGAATCGGTCATTGCTTACATCGAAATGTAATTAAATAAGATACACTGTATCTCTCTCAAAGGTATCGCTGGTTAACTCCTTCGGTACCTTTTTAGTGTATAAATAATAATGTAGAGGTAAATATGATAAATGTAAATGATCTGATACAGCAAGCATTCCAGAGAGTCGGTATATGCGGTGATGGTGAAGTTCCTACTCCTACACAAGCTATGGCAGGTGTAGCTGACCTTCAGTCTCTTATCACTGAATTGAATACTGAAGATTATCTCCTTGAAAATTATGTTACATTTGACGCTTATGTCAGTAAGAAAATTAAATTTGCAGTTAAGCCTGAACACTGGTATGAAGCTGATAACGAAGAACAGATAGACAATAAAATTCAAAATGGTCAGACAGAAGTTGGCGATGTATACAAGATTAAAGACAAAAATGAATTTTATACGATTCGTTGGAATCCAAATGCACAAGTAATGCAAAAAGATACTAATCCAAATTTCAATGCTTACATGACAGAATACTGGCCGACATTCTTCGTTGATGCAGTACCTGATAGATGTATCGGTGTTGCTCGTAAAGTTGGTAATACTTACAAGCAGTTGATTCCAGCAGACAAGATGATGATTGACTCACAGACTAAAGGACATCTTGCTGAACTTTATACAATTGAGACAGAATGGGCAGAAGTTGAACATTTGCATGACCCTGAAGATCCAAATTATAAGCCAACTCCAGTTGAATACTTTGTTATAGAATTTGATAGTAATGTATCTTCACAGTTCAGAATTACTGTTCTAAAAGGAATTAAGATTTATAACGCAGAAGATACGTTGAAGATTTCTAGCAAGTATCAGTCAATGATTGAAGATGGACTATGTGTCAAGTTGTGTCAAAGATATAAGTATTTGGAAATGAAAGAAGATTTTGAAAAAGATTTTGATTCAGCAAAGACAATGATTAGCCGCATCAATAGTTCAAATAGACCAATGTTGTATGAGAATTATGGATATAATGACTACAACAGGTCATATTGGGATCTTGCGTCTGGAAGAATGTGGGGTTAAAATATGGCAAATAGAATAACCTACGATTTGACAGGTGGTACTGATTTTGCTATGGCTGCACCTAATATTGAAGGTTCAGCTGTATCTCGTAATTTGTTCACTGAATCAAATACAGAAGGTGAAGCTGGTAAGGATGTTCGTACATTCCTCCAAAGTTGCCCAGGTATAAAATACTTGCACTCTCTAGGCAATGATAGTAATTGTGATGGTATGTATGTTCCTTCTACTGGTCTAAAGAATATGGACTATGAACAGTGTCTATTCGTTGCATATAAAGGTAAAATTCATAGAATTGACTCATCATTTAATGATGAAGTTGTAGGTGATTATGCGCTTGGCAATACTGTTCAATTTGCTGAATCTGGTGGTGAACGTGCTATCCTTCTTTGGGTAGATGGTAACAGTATTCATGGATATAATCTT
Organism: Lachnospiraceae bacterium; assembly: GCA_004552595.1. GTDB lineage: Bacteria > Bacillota > Clostridia > Lachnospirales > Lachnospiraceae > UBA2868. Next base: position 10,493 of record SFNX01000014.1, read on the forward strand.
AAAGAAGGAACATCTGTAGACATTACTTTGCCAAAGAGAATTGACCAAGAAAATTCATATATTCAGCCAACTCATATTGCAGTTGTTGATGGAACTATCGTATTGAATGACAAAGGTAGTTCATTTACATATTACTCTGTCAAATTCCCATTGAATACTGCAAAGAGAAATGTATTTAAGATTATCGATGGTAAAGTTCAGTATAAAGAAGATGGCATTACTGTTGATACAATGGAAGTTGATTCTGGTGTATATTGCTTCTTAGATGACTATGGTGTTCAGAAGTATTTCAATGGTTCTACATCTTCTGACAAATGTGTTGCTTTGACTTCAGTTGGTCCTTTGTTAACAATGTATGGTCCTTCTTCTATTGAATTCTGGCAGAAAGGTAATGCTGAATCTTATCAGTCTTGGCAGAGAACATCATACACAATTAACAAAGAACAGGGTCTAGAAGCACCTTATTCACTTGCAACAGTTAACCATAGTCAGTTCTGTATTGGTACTGGTAAGGCTAATGCTAAGTGTGTATTGATGATTAACGACACTAACGTTCAAAAGATTTCTCCACTTTGGCTTGACAGGATTCTTTCAGATAATGATGTTAAGTCTGTTAAAGGTTGGTCATATTCAAAGAACAATCACAGCTTCTATTTGTTCTCTATCAAGAATGAATGTTATGTGTACGACGTAACAACTCGTCAATGGCATATTCGCAGTTCTCGTAACTTCTATACTGGCAAGCAAAAGAATTACATGCCACTATTTGCTGCTTGGTGGAATAATAAGATTGTTACTGGTAGTTCTGAATCTGGTCACATTTACGAATTAGATGAAAATTATTTCTATGAAGATTTTGACAGTGAAAATAAATTGCCACTTCTAAGAATGAGACAGACTCCAGTTATTACCGCAGATTACAAGCCATTCATCTTACAAGAATTGACTGCTGAATGTAACACAGGTGCTATGAATGAATACGGTAGACCAGCAAAGGCACTTCTTCAGGTATCTAAAGATGGTGGATATACTTATGGTAACGTAATTGAATCATCTTGTGGTAGACGCGGTGAATATATGGTTCGTCTTAAATTTCTTAATCTTGGAATGAATCGTAATTGCGTCATTCGTATCTCTTATTCTGAACCAACAGACTTCGTAATTTCAGATAGCTCAATTCGCGTGCAACAGCTTCTGTACACAATTTAAGAGGTAGTAGAAATGCAGATAAATGATAAATCAAATTTAAATGAAGTACTTCAGGCTATCTCTGGTACATGGGATATATCTGTATCTAACGGATGGCGTTGTGCTGAACTAGGTAAAGTTCGTCTATTCAAGAAATTAGTTGATGGTGCTTCTCCACTTCCCGATTCATTCATTGAACGTAGAACTGAAATTACGCCTTATTTGGTCTTTCATAAAGATTCAGTTGAAGGCGGAGTTATTACATTGCAAGACACAGCAATAACTGCTAATGGACTTGTGTTAATTTTACAATTTTAACAAATGAGGTAAATACTATGGAAAAAGAAAATATGATTGAACTTCTAGAAGATTTCATTGACTTTTTGAAAGATAAAGAAGATGAAAAGAAAGAAGAAAAAGAAATTAAAATCATTGAAGACAAAGAAGAAATGAATGATGTCGACGATGCTTTTGATAAAGAAATTATTAAAATCGCTAAAGGAGAATAATTTATGTCTTGGTACGACGTATTTGACCCTGGTGATGTATTCGGATTGCAGCAAGGCAGACGTGTAAGTAACGCTAATTCTTCAATTCAGAAAGCACAAGATAAAGCAGATGCAGCATCTTCTGCTAATAGAGACCTTTATAATCAGTTCTACAATAAGACACAGAGCACTTATGGTGATACTGCTGCTAAGGTAGATGACTATTTGAAAAATCTTGAAGGAATGAAAGCTTATGACCCAGGTAAATTTGAATATACTGGCGATGTAAATGACTTCTATTCTAAGGCAGCTGATTTGCGTATTAAGAACGCAATGAACAACTTGCGTGAAAGTTCTGACATATTCAGTTCTGACTATCAAGACGCTATGGCAGCCAAGCAACAGGCTATGGCATCTGAAGAATGGGATAAAGCTTATGACCGTTACATGAGAGACAGAAGTCAGACAGCAAATGAATGGCAGATGAATGCTAATGCTGGTCAGCAAGCATATCAGAACACTTATGGCAAGAATAAGGATTTACTTGGTATTGCTCAAGGTGCTCAGGACAACTTGATGAATGCTTATGGCAACTACGTTAACAACATGGCAAATCAGAACAATATTGATACCCAGAATTATGCTAACATGGTACAGCAAATGGCTGCAAATGAAAATAGCAAGAAAGGTATTCTTGGTAGATTGTTCGGATAGGAGGTTAACGTTATGCTCCCTTTATGGTTAATGATTGCACAAGGTGTAAAGCAAGTAGCAGATAATCAGAATAATCAAATCGACGCATTCAATAAGAACCAACAGTATAATCCAAATGGTCAACATACGAATAATGTTGATATGACTGGTAATGGACTAGGAAATGCTTTTTCTTCATTTTCGTCTATCTATGGTAACTACTTAGATAATGAAAAGAAGAAGAAGTTATTCCAACAGTAATATGAGGTAAGTATGGCATTATTTTCAAAAGTGCTAGGCGGGTTGTTGAATAACAGAGAAAATGAGCCAATGATTGATGACAAGCTTGGTTCATTCTCTGCTATTGAAATTCCTGTTCAAGCAACTCAGCAACCAGCTTACTGGGGCATGTCACAATCTGATATTCCTTATGTAACTGCACAGACACAAGAAGAACACAATAGACTTTTGAACACTTTCTATCCAGACAGAAAGAGCATGAAGAACTGGAAAGAACTGGGTCAGAAAGTTGAAGAAAGAGACCCTCGTTATACAGATAAAGATGCAACTACTCGTAAAAGATTAGGTGCTCGTTCTTCTGTAGTTAAAGACATGGCCTTTGACAAAGATAAGAATCTTGCATGGTTGAAGTTGGGTGATAAATGGTATACTTACTCAGCAACACCATATCAATTCCAAAAGTTCTTAACTAGTGGTTCACTTGGTAGAGAAATGAATAGAATTAAGCATAACAGGTCTACTTCTATGAATAAGACTGCTGCTAGAGTTCAACCTAAATTTGTCAGTGCTCCAGTTAATAAGAGTGCACCATCAAGAGGTATATTCGGAAGAATCGCATCACTATTTGGATTTTAAATAAATATAAAGAGGTATTAAAATATGTCATTAAATGTATTACCGCAAGCACCAACAGTCACGGGTGTGTACAGCGTGAGAGACTTTGTTCCTCAGTTGACTGAAGCTTCAAAGTCTGCTTCTAGTGCACTTCAGAATGCATTCAGCTTTGCAACTAAGGTTCACGATTATGCTATTCAGCGTGACCAAGAAAAATTGTTAAGTAAAGAGAATGATAGACAGACATTGTTAAAAGAAAATATACAGAATGACGAAATACTGCTTGCAAAGTTGGAAAAAGAACTAGCTGATTTGAAAGCAGGTAAAGATGTTGAAATTCGTAGTGGTGAACAGATGATGCCACAGAATTTAATTCCAACTATGCAGTCTTACATGGATAATCTTAAAAAGACTGATAATGACTCATTATGGAATTTCAAGCCAGCGGAGGTAAATAATGGTTAATTTTGATAGAGGTATGCAGATTCCAGCTCAAGTTGGTGGACCTGACTTATCTGATGAAAATATGATGGTATCTGACTATTCTGGTGAATTCGATGCAAAGATTGCTCAGCTTGAACAACAGATTGCTTTGGTTAAAGAACGCATTGCTAGAAATGAAAGAGCATTGTCTGGTAAGTCTTATGAAGATGTCAATAACAAATTGGCAGCTCTTGAAATGAAAAAGATTAACTCTCAGGATCCGTCTATGATTTGGAGATGGCAGCAACAGCGTCAAGATACTAAGAATGCTAATGATGTTGTAAAGAAAAATACAGCTAATAAGTTCGTTAACGAAGTTGAAGCTCTTACAAAGACTTCTATTTCTCCAGATTATGCAGAACAAGTTCAACAGCTTCGCAATGTTCGTAATAAGATTGCTGAAGGTAAGACACTTGGTTACGATGTATCTGGTCTTGAAGAAATGGAAAAGGCAATTCAAGCTAAAGTTGATGAGACCTATGGTAACATTGAAGCAGTAAAGACAATTAGGAACAAGTTGAAAAATCTTGACCAGCAACTTGCAGATAAGACTATTACTGCTAAGCAATATACTGCTGAAGTTAATATGCTAAAGAGTGCAGATTTTGATGATGATGAATTAAGTGCTGAACTTAATACAAAATCTATGCTTGGTAGTAAGAAAGGCGCTGACGCAGCTAAAGCAGCTGCTAAGAAAAAATTAAGAAAATCTATATTTGGAGATTAATGTTATATGGCACAAAATTCAAAAGTAACAAAATGGGCTAAAGATAATCAAAAAGCACTTAGTATGCTATATGAAGATGGTGTTCTTTCAGAAGAACAGTTGCTAACATTAATCAATTTAAAGGGCAACTATGATGTAACTGAGCAAGATGCTGAATTTGACAAAGTAAAGCAGACGATTCAATCAAAATTGACAAGTGAAAGAATCAATAAAGCTGTCAAAAATGACCAAATGTCTGCTGATGATGCAAAAATGTATGAATCTTTGTTCAAATCAGTAGCTGCATTTGACAAGCCTAAAGATGCTCTTCTTTCTTCTAAGTTGATTGACCAGATTAAAAAATCTGGTTATGAAGACCTTCCATTGCTAAAAGGCATGACTGAACAAATCAAGGATATGTCTGATAAGGATGTAAAAGAATACATTTATAATCAGCGTCAATTCTTGAATCAGATGTTGCCTGGAAAAGCAGTTGAGTCTATTCCTGATTTACAAGAGTATTTGATTATTCCGCCTAACTATGGTGTAAAGAATACAGACTATGCTAAGATGTTCAATGAACCAGATGTTCTTGACAAGTTGAATGAGTATTCTTTTAGAGACATTGACTATATTGCTCGTAAGAATGGAATAAGTGGTAAAGAACTTCTCGATGACATGACTAAAGCTAAGATTGCTAAAGATAGAAATATGATTGCTCACGGTGGAAGATGGCGTGATGTTATCGATGCAGATCAATACAGAGCATGGGATGACAATCCTATTGCTACTAATATTGGTGGCATTGCTTTGTCTGTGTTCGGTCCTCGTCAGCAAGAAGCTATCGCTAGTGGTAAAGACCCAGAATTTAAAGATATTGTTGGTGATGTTGGCGAACAGTTAGCATACATGGCACCTGTTGGTAGAATCGCTGGTCCTGTTGCTAAAATTGGAGCTAAAATTAGTCCAGTTGCTGCTAAAGCCGCTTCTACTACAGCTAGTATCGCAAGTAATGCTATTGTTCCAACCGCATCAGAGCTTTATGACACAATTGTGTACAATGATGCTGACAATCCTCGTTCTGATTTTTCTATAGTTGATGATGCTTTTGGAACTGGTGTTAACATAGCTGGACCATTAGGTATTAAAATGCTTGGTAATAGAGTAGGTCGTATTCTCGATTCAAAGGATATTACTAAGAAATGGGGTGAACTAGCTGAAGGCAAATCTGCAAATCAAGTTATTGACGAAGCTGAAGCAGTTCGTAATAGAATAGGACGAAATCGCGGTAGAGTTGAACAACCTGGTACTGCTGGTGATTTAACACCTGCTTATTATAAAGAAGCAGCTACTGCTGGTGAACTTATTTCTTCAAAAGAAAATCAGCTAATGAAATCATTGTCAAAAGAACAAGGTGTTACAACTCCTAATCAGCAAGCACTTAAAGCTGCTATCAAAGACCCTTATATTTTGAACAATGATAACATTACAGTATACAAAAAGACAGGTAATGTAAAATATAATTCTGAATTGTCAAATGTAGATAAATACACACCTGCAGAATGGATTACATTAGTTAAAGCAAAGAATAATAAGGAAAAGACTTACTTTTGGCGTGGACAAAGAAAGCAAGTACCAGATATGAAAGATATTAAAGCAGCACTCAATCCTGAATTTGTTAAAAAGTATCAGAATAGTGATTATGCTACTTCGATGTTCTTAAAATCTGACAAAGAATTGCTTAAAGAAGATGCTATCAAAAATTATCTGACTAATCAATTTGGTAATGCTACTTATGGTGATGAAAATGTAAGTCTACCTATTGCAGCACCACTGAATTACTTTGGTATTGACATAAATCAAGAGCTTAAAAATTACAGAGCTAATAAAGAACGTCAGAAAGCTAAAGAAGAATCAAGAAAAAGATTACCTACTTTACAAAGTCTATACGGTAATTTAAAATAAAATAATTCATACTAATTGTCTATATAAAAAATTATATTATATAACAATAGTGTACATCTTCGCGACTAACAATAAAAATGCTTCCGTTGAGGTTATCTCAGGAAGCGATTGAATTATTAGGAGAAATAACAATGAATTTGTATTATTTATATAATTTACATTGTTATTTTTTTATCTGTCGTACAAGCTTTTCTTCTGAGCAAGCCTGTGTTGAAGTTACAGAACAACTCTGCCAATTATCATAGTCTTCACAGCATTCTGGACTATACTGATATGTAGTCGGATTGAAAGGAATATTCTTTTCAATTCTCTTTATATCTTCATGCATCTTCTTCAATGTCTCTTTGATTTCTCTAATGTCAATTTCGTAATCAGTCATATGTAACCTCTCTTGTTAATATATTTATATAAAATATAATTTATTTTCTGCTTTTTGTCAACAAATTTTTATCATTTATTGTTATATAAATAATAATGTTAAATGTAGAATATAACATACTGCAGTAAAGCAGCAATTTCTCAGAGGTAAAATACATGTCAGAATATAATGTAGAAGAGCTAATTCAGCGATTCAAGAAATTTGAATCTGCTTCTTACACAAAGTTCAAAGATTTATTTGAACAAATCAAGTTAGATAGAAAATTTATTTCGGGTGACCAATGTGATAATTTGGACCACACACTTACTGATGCCAGTATTGGTGAAGGTGTTCCTCTTATGTCACTTAACGTAGTCAAGAACGCAATTCGTACTGTAGTAAATACATATTTGCCTAACACGTATAAATGGCAGTATACTAATGGACAAGGTGTTGACACAAATCTTAATGCGATAGCTGACCAGTTCTTGTCTGATGCAGACAATTCCACTGCAACAGTTGAAGCACTTTCTAATGCAGTTGGTACAGCACTTGGTGTTCTCGTATTTTCAAATGATTATGACATTGACGGTTCTATTAAGCCTGTCCTTTATTCTATTCCAGATGTAACTAACGTTCGTCTTGACCCAAATGCTTCTAAATTGAATTTCGCAGATGCTACTAAGGCAGCAATAGTTGAGCTCAAATCTAAAGAATGGTTCAAGACAAATTATGGAATTGACTATCTTAACGAATACTATAAGCCACTAATTGACATTTCTGAAGACTATGATAGAAAGTCACTTATGCCACTCGTAACATATTACGAAAAAGAAGACAATAATGTTATTTGTTATAAGCTTGCTGGTTCTGAACTCTTAGAAGATCCTCAAGTTCTTCAGTATTCTTATATTCCTGTTGTTCCAGTATTTGGCGAATCTGACTGGGCAAATGCTTCTAAGCAGTCTTGGACAGGTATTACTACTATCATGCGTCCTATTCAGCGTATGATTAACTATGCTTATCGTCAGATTATCATACGTGCATCTAAGGTACCGAAGAATACATGGGTCGGTGGCAATGAAGCTCTGCAAGGTAGAGAAAAGTATTGGCAGAATTCTGAAAGAAATCTTAACCCAATTCGTATCTACAATGAGTATTCTAAAGACCATACTCGTAAGCTTGACCCTCCACATAGAGAAGATAATCAAATCGTATTTGAAGACGTGACTACATTGATGGATAAGTCACTTCAGATGACTAACTCTATCGTTGGTATTCCTGCTATTGGTCTTGAATCTCAAATTGAAAGAACAGCAACTGAAGTACTTGCTAATCAGAAGACCTTCAATAACAATGTTCGTAATTACATTTATCACTTGAAGTATTCTATGCAGTTAATTGGCTTGCTATTCGCAGAAGAAATTTATAAGCAGCCACTTTATGGCAAAATCAAGGTAACAGTTGTTGCTGGTCCAGATGATGCTATGAGTAAGCAAGAAGCGCGCGTTCAGTTGTCTACTTATGCAAATCTAATTACTTCTGATGATGATAAGCGTAAATTGCTCATGGCAGAATGTGCTATAGAAAATGACAACCCTTACATAAATCATTTCGCACAAAGCTTATTACCAACGCCAACTGAAAATGAAATTAAAGCAAATCAGATGCTCGAACAAGCTAATATTGAAATCAAGAACAGAGATGCTCAGATTATTGAACTTCAGAAGCAGCTAAATGATTTGCAGATGCAACAGCAACTGCAAGCATATTCAACTGAACAGCAGATTCTTTTGAATAATCAGAAATTTGAACACGAAAAGGAAATGAAGATGCTTGACGCTCAAATTGCTGCTAACAATCCAGCTGAAATTGCTAAGACACAGGCTGACATAGATAAAGCACAGATGAGTGTAGAAAAATCAGCAATTGAATTAAGAAAAGAACAAATTAAAGCTCTTAATCAAGGAGTATAACGCAATATGATGATACCATTTTTGAAGCAAGAAGACCTGATTTTAGATAACAGTCGCCAAATTATTCCAGGCGCAAAGATAGAAGTATTTGACCCTGTATCTAACAATTATGTTGACATTTACACTTATGACGGTTCAAATGAAAGATATACTGTAGCAACTAATCCAGTATATCTCAATTTGCAGTCTCGTCCTGAATATACTTATTTTGCTAAGCAACTTGTTCTTTGCAGACTGTATAAGTACATCGGTAATTTTAGTGACCCTCGTGTAGACGATGATACAAATAATTGGCAATTCGTTCGTGAATGGAACGGTGCTTTCCAACAAGATACAGTTAAGAATGACACTATCGTAATTGGTCTTGCTGGTCTGAAAGAAGCCAATACAGAACTTGGCGCAGTCAATGTAGTTGGTTACTGGAATGAATTTGACTGTGAAGCCAGAACTTATGTCTGGGATGCTAATTGCGTTCAGACTCCTGATAACGGCTATATTGTAAAGAATGACAACATTGACACTGGTCGTTGGATTCTAAAATTTGATGGTGAGTATTTGCCTTCAACTTATTACGGTGTATATCCTGGTCATGAAGCAAATGTTAATGCTCTATTGACTTATGTTGATACTGTTGGAAGTGACCAGACAAAGACTGCTCCCGGTGTATACTTCGTCCCTGGTCATTATAAAAATACAACTTTGTTGAATACATCTAAGAAAATTCTTCTTGATGCTAATACTCAATTTGATTATGGAATTAGCTGTTCTTGGATTGATGTTAAGGGAACTCCTTCCAATTGGGTTGGTGACATTATGCCGTATAATTCTAGTTGTCCTGTTCATTCAAGTTGGTATAGAACTGCTAAAGCTTTCTTTGCATGTGATTCAAGACAGAAATATTGTGATGGACATAATTGGGATAATAATTCTATAGATTCTGATGTTGCAAATACAGATGTGACATTCTATACAAATAGCGACAACTATCTTAATGTAGCTACTGGTGATTATAGATTAACATTCAAAAGATGTACTGTAGTTGGTGATAGCGGGTTCTTGTATCGTGATTCTAGATGCAGATTCATTGATATGCACTTCACAGACAAATACTATTTTAACAGTGTTATAAATCCTGATAATGTTGAATTCTTAAATACAGATGGAATGCGTTGTGTATTTGACGCAGATGAATTCGATAATCTAAATAATTTGGCAAAGACTGCATATAAATGTGGAATTACTGAATTAGATTTGAAAGGACATAATGCACAAGTTATTGATGCTACTGAATACATGACTGTAAAGAATGGAACAGTTAACGAATTGACTATTGGTAAGAGTACTGAAGTTGGACAGTATACTTTAAAGAATGTGCAAATTGGAAATACTTTAACGTTCAATGGTCAGGTTCTTAGCATTGTAAATTCTAGTGTACGTCTAAATTCATTTTCTAATTTGAATAGTCTATTTGTAAGTGATAATTCGACTGTAAGAAATGGCTGGACACTTGACAGAGGTGAAGTAAGTTGCAATGATTCCAGCTGGCAGATGAATATATCTGGTGATGTTCCTGTGGTCTTTAATGATTCGAATGTAGCTGGTACTATCAACAGCAATAATGTAGCAATATACAATTCTCATGTTGATACTTTAGCACATATTAACGTTACACCATTAACTGTAACTACACCTTCTGAACACAAAGTATTCCAGATTGTTGCTGAAAATTCTGTATTCGACAGTGACATAGCATTCGTGCCTAATGATTTGTATGACATTTATTGGAATGTAAAAATTACTAACAATACATTCAATGGTGCACTAGGCTTAACCTGCCCTTACTGGGTCGATGTAACAACTTCTAAGAGAACTATCGCTGCATATACTACATCTGGTGTAATGCATGCCGTAGATTATGCTGGTAACAGAGGTAATTGTCCTAAAGATAGATACACTGGTCAAATTGACTGTAGCTTGACTGAATGGGCTAACTGGAACCCATCTTGGATGAGAGGTAAATCTAACAGTTCTGAGAACTATAAGGTATCTTATAGAACATTCCCAAGATTCTTCTTGGTAGAAAATTCTAAAGCTATCGCATCTCCTATATTCACAAGAGCAGATGACTGGGGCTTTGGTATGTTACTTGGAACTAATACTAACATGGCTACTGTATCGTTAATAAATCTTTCTGAAATGATAGCAGACTCACAAGATTCTGACTTTATCGCTTGGAGAGATGCAAATGGTTACACACCAGAAAATGTAAATGACTACTTCGCGCGTTGTAAAGGCCTTGCTGCAGACGCATTTAATACAAGTCACATGTACTATTTCTGGTAATAAATATAAAGAGGTTAAAAAATGTACAAAGCTTTATGGCCAGTAACACAGCAATTTAATAACAAGAATGGAAGTATTCTAACTAGTGGCAAGATTTACATCTATTATCAAGGTAGAACAGCACTTGCCACAACATATCATGATGAAGAAGGGACTGTTGTCAACAGCAATCCTGTTCTTCTTGACAACAATGGACGAGCAACAGTATTTGTAAATCCAATTTATTCATATACAATCGTTGTATGTGACTACTATGGTCAAGAATTATTCTCTCAAGACATTACTATTCATGATGCAGTATCTGTCGCTAAAGATGTGTTAGTTCTTGGAACAGATGGAACAGTATTAGTTGATACTGAAAATTTGTCAAATGGTGTCAAATATGACCTTTCTGTTAATACTGACATAATCGCAACAAAGAAATCTGTCGACGATGTTAAGACTGACTTAACTAATTTGACTGAAGTTGTTAATAATAATTCTGTAAAAATTGAAGCAAATACAACAGAAATTGGTCAAATTAAAGACAATGTTGCAGGAATAGAATCTTCTTTGACAAATAAGAAAGATAAGCAGTCTGCAAATACTTTCACTGGTTCTGCTACAAAGACTATTAAGAACATATCACAGAATGCAAATGGTGAATTGACAGTTGAATTTGCAGACATTGATTTGCCTCAAGAAGTTCCAAATGTAGAAATCACTTCTGCAGATAAATCTATACAAGTGACAGAGACAACAGATGTTCAGACTAATACAAAGAAATTTGACCTTTCTGTAAATGTAAATGACCCTCTTGAATATGGACAGTTCAGAGCAACTAATGTTACATCTCAAGCACAGTTGACAAAGATAAATGGTAATCTTGATTTAAATAACTATTCTATCAAGTTGAAGAAAGGAAATTCATATCACTTCACTGTTCGTGGTAGTTATGTTGCAAATAGTGCAGTAAATACAAATTCTACTATTGTCTATATTGAACCTATCTCTTTCAATAATATAAATGTAAATGTAGATAATACTATCACTGACGCACAGTTCTTTGAAATCTCTTATGATGTATACAAGTTGTCAAGTGATAAGAACTACAATGTTGCTTTCTCAAGTATATCTGATGGCAAAGTCTCAGAATTATTGGTTGAAGTTCATAATTTGAACGGTATAACTGTCAATGGTCAAGGCGGCGGAAGTGGAACCACATATAGTGCTGGTGATGCTATTGACTTGACAAATGATACTATTTCTGTCAAATATGCTAAAGGTCTTGAAATCACTACAGACAACAAATTACAGTTGAAAGTTGGTAAAGGCTTGACACTTGACAATGACACATTGGAAGTTACTATTGACAATGCTGTTGGTGAAGTTGTTGATACAGTCGAGAAATTGCAGAGCGACCTTGACAAGAAGATTACAACTACATATCCATTCGCTCAAATCACAACAATGAGTGACTTTGCGGTATATGGTGTGACAAATACTTCAAGAATGATTGGTCAGTTGTTCGCTGTTCCTATCGCTTCTGAAATTCGTAAAGATGAGACTTTATTGTGTGTAAATGCTCTACAGAACTTTAGTGGCAATGTATCGTTCGGTATCTTTGAATATGACTTCGCAGCAAATAACGGAACTGGTTCTACATATTGGATTGCAGATACTGGTACTGTTAGCATACAAAGTGGTGAGAACAAATTCAAGTTGAAGAATGTTCTGAACAACAATTATGAATTGAAGTCTTCTATGCTGTATTATGCTGTAGTTGCTGTTGCCGGTAATGCTCCGGCAAATGGATTGATGTTGGGCAGTTCTCCTGCTTACTCACAGAATGTAAATGCAAATCCAAAGTATACTCTAATCGCATCAAATATGGACCAAGCTATTGACTGGAATACTGGTACACTACAAGGTGCTTACTTCCAAGGATATAATGAACAGTATGACATTCCAAGACTCTTTATGATGTTGCGTAATGGTGAAGGTTCTACACCAATTCCAGTTACAGAACCATTCAAAGACATTGGACCATTCACATTGGAACATCAGTATAAGGTATCTAATCTGTTCAGTATGATTCCAAATGCAGAAGGTGCTGTATATCGCAAAGTTATTCCAACACAAGATGTTGACATTGCTTCTTTCAGATATGTTGACTATCACGGTTCTGTTGTACAACAGTCTTCTTTCCCTGTTCTTATTGATGACACATATACTCCAATGAAGACTATTGGCGATGGAACATGGACATTAGGAAATTCCGATATGACAAAGATTGATGGTACTCACTATGTGCATGAGTTCACATTTACTACTCCTGTTCATTTGACAGCAAATACTGCATATTGGTTCATGGTTGGTGGAAATATGAACAAGTTAGGTGACGAATGGATAATCACATATCAGACACCATCAGTGACAAATGACTTACTACTTGTCAAGAACATGTACAACGTTAACCAATGGATAATTCCTGACAGTGGTGAGTATCAAAGCAGTAAGCCCGGAATGTATTTGAGACTTAGTGATGGTACAAAGAATTGGACTATTTAAAGGAGATTTAAGATATGTCACAAATGAATAAAGTCGCAGTTAATTTAGCACAAGACTTTACTGATGAACAGAAAGCACAAGGTAGAGCTAACATTGCTGCTGCTTCTACTGACAATATAAGAACTATAAATGGTACTCTAGCAAATTTAGATAATCGTGTCGACTATATTGAACAACAATTGCAACAAGATGCATTTGATATATATCAACGATTATTGAAATCTGATGAAGGAAATACATCCATATTAAAGGATTCTACTAACACAGTAGAAAGCCTTATCTACACTGGTAATGACTATAAAGAATATGCAGGTAATATAGGATTTACTACTACATCAAGTGGAAATATGAGTATATGTGCATTTAATGCAAATAAGCAGTTAATTTATCCAACTCAGTGTGTTAACTTTAGTGGACCATCTACAGGAGTAACTAACTTTATACCATTCACTTTCAAAGAAGAACCAGATAAAGAAAGAATTTCTTATATTGGTATAAAGGGTGCTTCTAATGGTAATGCTAATATAACTCATTTATTCTATATTGGCAAGAAGGAATAATATGGAACAGTTATTCACATCTTTAATTTCAGCTTTATCTCCTTCTGCATTACCTATAGTAGTCTGTGTTCTAGGTATTGTGTATATCTATTGTAAGATTAACTCACAGCGTAAAGTAACAAAGACAGAACGTGATAATGAGAAAGATGAACTTGACAAGCGTCTAACTATTGTTGAACACGATGTTCAGTATATGAAAGAACAGAATCAATTGTTCTCGTCAAAGCTTGACCGTATATTGGATGAATTGACAGCTATCAAAGTCGAATTGGCAAAGAAGGAAGACAGATAATTATGTATTCTCTGTTATTCATTGCAATGGTGTTGACTTTAGGTGCCTTGTTCTTCGATCCAAGAGATTGGAATGGAAAGTAAATGTTACAGGACATTAGCATAGACAATCTAGACTTAATCTTCAAATTTAGACAGTATTATGCGAAAGTGATACTGTCATTATCACATGAAGAGAAAGAAATGTTCGAGAACATAATAAGAAGATTGCAAAGTAAATCATGACAACATAACAATAAAGAGCATGCTCATTTGAACATGCTCTTTCTTTATTGGAGGATTATTATATGAGTACCACATGTACAGCATATAACAATTCGAGGTGATTATACAAGAACAATTTATTTATCTGTCAAATGCTGTAAGGCGCGCTACATATGAGAAATAATACAACAGCATTTGACAGATAAGATCGATAATATTCAGAGTACGCATACTCTGAATATCTCCTTATTATGCACACATCCAAAGCTTGTCGTCATGAATCTGCTGAACAGTAACATTCTCATCTCTGATGAATATTTTAAAGTATGCTTCTCTGATAGTGTCAACAGGCCAGCCAATTGAATTAGCAGAATCTTCAACGAGATTCATGTTGTTGTTGAGAGAGTTGATGAAATTCTTCTTCTTAGTCTTGTATGTCATATTTGTTATTCCTTTATTTTATTGTTGTATGTATAATATAATAAATTATCAGCTATATGTACATATATGTAATAAAAATTTATAATTATTCTCTGTCAAATACGTCATTGCATGCTTGTGTCGACTGTACTAAATTCATGCAGTTGATTCTGTCATATCTTGCTTTGCAATTATTATCTTGCTCAGTAATTAATCTTGCTAACTCATCAATGTCAGTCTGCATCTTCTTCAAAGTCTGCTTAATGTCAATAATATCTAACTGCGTGTCTGTCATTTGTCGTCTCCTAGATTATTATCTTGTCGGATATAGTATTTATACGCGAGAATTGACACACAGCAGATTCTTGTCTTTCGATAGTCTTTCTATATTGTCCTCTCTTCTTTCCAAGCTGTCTAGTGCTTGCAGCAATACTCATCTTGTTCTTTGATTCGTCAGAATGCTTATGTCCAGTAAAGCCTACAACTTTACATCTGCTAGTCTTTGCAAATTCTACATGATATTCCATTTGCATATGCTTTGTAATATGATATGCAGCACGCCAATTTGGCAAAGACATACGTGCTCGTAACATTTCGCAGAATGCAGTTAAGTTCATTGTGCAATGTTCTTCTTCTGTCATTGCTGAATACAGTTCAAATGCTGTGTCAACTTTATTCTTTAGCTCAACTGCATTACGTAATTTAACTTGTCTGAAGTATTCTTGTCTGTTCATTAATAATCCTTATTTGCGAAGATGTACACTATTGTTATTATAATAATTTAATTATTTAAATTTAATGTAATTGAAGATGTATACTATTGTTATTATAATAATTTAATTATTTAAATTTAATGTAATTGAATGTGTACACTATTGTTATTATAATAATTTAATTAATGTAATTGAAGATGTACACTATTGTTATTAATTATTTAAATTTTATATGATTTAATGTAATTGAAGATGTACACTATTGTTATTAATTATTTAAATTTTATATGATTTAATGTAATTGAATGTGTACACTATTGTTATTAATTATTTAAATTTTATATGATTTAAT
>SFNX01000086.1 GCA_004552595.1 Lachnospiraceae bacterium
AATTTAGCTGTCACCTCATTATCCCTGCAAATTATTTCTTTCCCGTCAGGGTTATACACCTTAACATCTTCTTCATGAGAATAGCACGTATCACCAAGTGCAAAATGCGGTCCGGTCTTTTCACCTATCAGAATAGGGAGCTTCTGTTCAATATTATAGTCTCTTGCCATTCTGTAAGCAGTAGTATTTGTACCAATGGCAAATTCTCCGATAGGAAGCGTTTCATGATTGTGAAGAATATTTTCTCTTATATAATTTCTGTTCTCTTCTTCTGATTCAAAATTTTTACACGAATAGTCACAAACCATTCCATCCTTGAATTCGAATGTTAAGTCAATGTAGTTGAGTCCGAATAAATAACACTCAGAGACATTCAGTATTCCGTTAGTACCCTTAAGCACAGGCGAAGTAAACACTTCACCAACCGGAATATTGACATCTGCAACACAGTTTTCAAAGCCTGTTTGTTTAGTTGCATCTGTTATTTTTTGTGTTTTAACTGTAAGCCTTGTCCTGTTAGTACCCTTACCTTCGATTCTTACCGTATCTGCAGTATCCAAAGCATCTATTATAAGCTGCTGCATCGTTTCATAACGCTTGTAATCCAAAGTGTTAAGTTCTACGGTTTTACTGAATATTTCGCTGAATTTATCGCCAATCTCAGGTATAGGATATGAGATTATTGTAAAACTCCTCTCCTCGCCCTTGATATACTCATTTACTATCTGACTCAATCGGTCACTTATGTCAACCTGGAATTTTCTACCTACAACATCTGGTATTATGCACTCTTTCTTTGCTTCAGGCTCGAAAGGTTCTTCACCAAACACTTCCATTACTGCAGGCCCTGCAAATCCTGCCGCCAGTTCTTTCATACTCTCATAAGCGTTTTTAATAACATCTGCTTTTCTATTGACAAACTCCTTATCAAGGTATACAGCGACATCCTCCTTATGATCATAATCATACTGTTTATTAGCTGTTGCACCGGTAAATCCAACTTTATTAACTCCGTTACCTGTTAATGACAGCGAACCCGCTCTGTATATTACAGGCTTTAATCCCATTTTATTGAAATTCGTGGTTGCAGCCTTAACTACTCTTTCAAATCCGATATTATATCTGATATTAACAGTTGATTTCTTATGAAGAGGCTTTCCTGCCTTCACAAATCCTATTCTATAGCCCTCTGTAAACGTCGATGCCATTTTATCAATATCGCTTTGCGGCATATCAGCAAGGAATTTTGCAATCTTTATTTCGTTATCAGTTACATATTCGCCATATTTATATAAATAATCCGGATTAAACTCTTCCCCTGAAAGTTCCGAATTGTAAATAATACTTGTAGCAAAGTCAAGTGATGGATCAATCTGGCTTCTAACCCTTAACGGAGAAATAATGTCACAATTATCGGATATGAACCAGTATAGAATTTCATGAAGTTCTTTATTATCAATATCATTGCTGATAGCAAATGCATCATGAAACAGCACATATACTTCAATGAATAGCTCAAGGTATATTGTAATAATCTCCTTATACGAAGAAGCAATTTCTGTCTCTTCGAGCCTATCCATATAATATTTATACTCAAAAACATACGGAATCAGCCCTCTAATCTCCGCATACAGAAAACATAACAGCTGTGACGTATTATATTTTCCGATTAAATTCTTATTATCATATTTACGTTCACTACATTCATCACTCTCATCAGAAATGCCCATTTTACGCGGTTTTTCATTTGTATTTTTGTTGACTGAACAAGTCATTTCATTCCAGAGTTCGCAGCAGAATTTAGGGTTTGCATAGCTATTTTCGTAATTATCCCCTACTATGTCTTCATATAGCATTTTATTATATTCTTTATCATCAGATGGGGCATTGATCATAAGAATAAAGCGTGCAACAAAACTAAAATAACCCATGAAAGCCTCATCGACTTCAGGGTTTTCACTTATTTCCTTGATTCTGTTTAATGAAAGCTCATATCTTTCATCAATAATTGTACTCATTTAACAAGATTCCCCCAGATTACAAGTGTTATCCATGAAACTAATACTACCGAATTAATAACGATTGAAGCTATTGGCACCCATTTATAAATATCTCTTTCTGAAAGCCCGGTTAAGCCTGCGACAATTCCGATAATATTAAGAATAGCGGAAAAAAGAGCTTCACTCCCCATTTTCACATCAGAAATCCCTTTATTGTTGTAAGCAATTAATATACTAAATACCAATACAACAATAGAAACAGCGCCAATAATACAACCAAGTACACCTGAAAATGAATGGTGTCTTGTCGTAAACATAAAGCTCTTTGCTTTTTTAATCTTTTTTGGCTTTGGCATTAGTCCTTTTTAACTCCGAACTGTTCATAATACTCATTAATCGACTTCATAATATCATCATTGATCACTACCCTTCCGTCGATTTCTCTGTTGTATAAGTATTCGCTTACTTCTTCCATTGATACAATAGCACCTGTATTGAATCCATACACGTCTCTTACTTCATCAAGTGCCGACTTGCTTCTGTCACCTGACAATCCGACTTCACATCTGTTAAGCGATACCATAAGTCCTACTATTGTTACATCTCCTTGTGCTCTTACTATCGGTACTGTCTCTTCCATTGATTTTCCGGACGTAGTAACGTCTTCAATCATGACTACTCTGTCTCCGTCCTTAATCTTATATCCAAGAAGTGAACCCATATCAGCACCATGGTCCTTCTCTTCCTTTCTGTTAGAGCTATACCTAATCTCTTTTCCATATAGTCTTGAGTAAGCTTCTGCTGTCACAACAGAAAGCGGAATTCCTTTATACGCCGGTCCGAACAATACATCAAAGTCATCACCGTATTTATCATGAATGGCTTTTGCATAATATTCGCCAAGCTTTGACAGCTGACTTCCGGTAACATACGCCCCTGCATTCATAAAAAATGGAGATTTCCTGCCGCTTTTAAGCGTAAAATCTCCAAATTTAAGCACATCGCTTCTAACCATGAATTCTATAAATTCTTCTTTATATCTTTCCATTTTCATTGCACCTCATGTATTATTATTCAACGTATTTACTCCGACATTTCGAAGTTCACCCATATAATAATACAATATATAGTGCTTAATGTCACTATATTACTTCTTACTTATTTCAGGTCATCTTACATAATTCTTAATTATATTAATAAAATCCGAATGCTTTATCGGCTCATCGCTTACAATAAGCTTAAGATGTGACTCATTCTTCTCTTTTACAAAGAATATAGAATCAGTATTATAAAAGCCATGATCCGCAACTATAATTATTGTAGAATCATCATACTTATCGATTAGCTTAAGTCTGTTAATATAATCCTCAATTAATCTCATTGTTCCGTAAGAAGCCTCGTTGCCACTAACACTATTGTCCGGAACAAGTTCGTTATTCGCATTAGACATATAAGGCATATGAGGGCCTCTGATATGATTTAATATGAAAGCATTTTCAATAGTATCATCAATTGTAATACCCTGTTCCTGCATTGCACTATAAAATTCAGAATTCAGGAAATAAGGCCCCACTCCGTTATACTGATTAATATTTTCTATATCCATTGAGTCAACTTGATACCTAGCCTTTAATACATATGGCACATATCTATACATGCTCATCTTATACAAATACTTAAACAATGATTTCCTATCTATTGTAATATGAGCTTCTTCAATGTTATCAACAAGCCCTTCTGTAACATGCTCGAACAATATGTCTCTTGTAAAGAATCTGACCGTATAGCCCTTTTCATGAAGTTCTCCATAAAACTCTTTTGCGCTATCAGATTCGAATGCTTCTTTCGTATATTCAAATCTAGTCATGGACTCATCATAAGGATATCCTGTAAGCATATGATGAAGTGCAGGATATGTAGGGAAATACTCTGAATCTTCCTTTTCATAAAACGTAAAATCATGCAGAAAGTCAATTGATTCAGGGTATTTATCAAGCATTGAATCAAGTGCTTCTCTGCCAAATGTATCAGGAACAATTACAATAATATTATCGTGAGGTGCCACTTTAAATTCATCAGCACCTGAGTACCATAGCCTTTCCTTTTTACTTCCAATATGAGTTAAAAAGAGTGACAGTACGGCAATACAAGTTACTATTAAAATAAACCCTGATATTCCTGCAGCAACATGATACCTGTTATTTTTGAAAAAATACAAAATAACACATACTAAAATAAAAACAGCAGCATATATTGAAAGTGTGATTACCGGATAATTTCCAAGCGATGCCGCATCAACAAATTCACCATCTTCCATAATAAGTTTCTTATTAAGGAACATGTACTGGACATATGAAGCGGTAGATATGGCTGTAAGTATGCTTATTGCAATAATGTTAAGCTTATCCGGAAGAATAAGAATAACTGTAATAGCAGTAAATATGATAATGATTGCTAATGACAAAAACATCCACAAATAATCATTATTTGTAAATGAAAACTCATCATAGTTAGCGTAGTATACTTCTACAGGTCCTAAAATATATACTAAAAATACCGGAAGGGCTA
Source organism: Lachnospiraceae bacterium (assembly GCA_004552595.1). GTDB lineage: Bacteria > Bacillota > Clostridia > Lachnospirales > Lachnospiraceae > UBA2868. The sequence continues at coordinate 4,569 of SFNX01000086.1, forward strand.
CCGATACTATAGTCGCTATTATTTTAATTTCCGATGGTCCTTTCAGTTTTTTCGTATACTTTTCATAGTCTATTGACTGATATTCAGATACATCTCCAAAGCTTTCATCTCTGCATATTGATCTTGTTATACTTAGCGTAAGAACAAAAATCAAGGTAAACGGAACTGTTACAATCATACTCTCTGCATATGAAGCAACAAGCATAACGATTGTACCTGCGAAAACAGTCTTTCCAAAATGACTGTTTTCCACATTTTCTCTCGTTACTAATACAGCTCTTCCTATCATCGCCAGTACTAATATACATACAATAGGTCCATACACTATAAGGAGATCCACATATGCATTCATTGTATCAAGAAGCCCCGGTCTATACAGTTCATTTGACGTATATATTGTGCCGATTCCGGTAAATACGTAGTTCTTATATATATTAAACAGGTCCTGCCACACCGGAAGCCTTGAATCAAATAAAGATTTATAAAACATCTGATAATCTATAGCATTTACCCTATTTCCAATATATACATAAATAATCGGGAATACGAATCCACCAATCAATGTACCATAGGTGATAACTCTGAATATGACCTTATTTCCAAGTAGCTTTCTTGGGCATATCATAAGAATTGCAAGGACTATAAGTGAAAAAAATGCTGTTCTTGATCTGTACCACGATATAATACTGTATGCAATCAAAAACATCAGAATTTCTACAGAAGTAATAATATACGGATGTTCATAAATAAAATGAAATACTGCACCCTTATATCTCTCATGTAAAATCTGATATCTAAAATACTCTAATATGAATAATGTGAAAATGAATCCGGTAATAAGAACAAGTCCGCCGTAATTAATTGAATATCCCTTATAATACCCCTTAACGTCAACTGTCCAATAAAAGAAGAAGAAAGCAATAAAAGCCGACATAATAAGCACTTCTCTTCTCCTAAACACAAGCTTTCCTGACAGATATATCCCAAGTGTAAGACAATACAGTGAAAACATTTCATAATATCCGGTTCCGACTATTGTCATATTAACAATAGCCAGTACGTTGATGAACACAACAATTAAGAAAAACTTATCTTTTATCAGTTTCTTAATATCGGACACGAGGAAAAGTACTAACGTAAGTACAATAGAAAGGTTCACAGAATTCCATCTGTCTATTACCTGATACATACGATATGAATTCCAATTCACCATCAATAAAATGAAAAGTGTGACAATAAGAATATATCGTGCAACCCTATTCTTTTCAAAAACAAAACCGGATTTCATCTTTTATTATTCCTATCAGTGTTTGTATCTGTATCCATCTGTTATTTTATCACCACGGCTCTCAACATTATCAGTTCCATTAAACCATAATGCCGGGAACATATGATATCCGATTTGTCCGAGTTCTTCTTTCGGATAATAGAACGTCACCCCATTTATTTCAGTAGTGCCATACTCTACTCTCGGATAATCCTCCTGCATGACAAAATATTCATAATCGCTGTAATATAAAATGCACTCGTAATTCCATTTGAAGTATTCAATAATGCCATTAGTAAACGGAATCATAGTCAACACACAAATCAGTACAACTGCCGCCCTAATAATAACTGATTTATTCCACGCCTCACCTAACATATCACCAATAGAGTAGAACATTGCAATAAAAATATAACATACACCATATCTGAATAGCGGACTTTCAAAAAACCAGTATAATAAGCTGAATAAAAGTGCTGCCTCAAAAATATATCTGTCAATATTATCAATTACCACTTCAGTCGCAGTCTTCTTGATACCATGTCTAATAACCTCCGAGATAAACCGACAAACTCTGTATACTAAATATACTGACAACACTATTATCGCTGAAGCAACAATCAATCTGTTTGGCACACTCATATATTCCCACCAATGCGGGAGCCATACTTTAATGCTGTCGGTAACCTGTCCTCCAAGCTGTCCCATTCCACGTCCCCAGACCTTAATCTCATCTGCATCAGCCTGTACCTGACGCATAGGAAGCTTCCAGTCAGGATTAAAAATATCAATCTTTGTAAATGGATATATAAGCCAGCCACATATAATATAATTCCTGATAAAATATGGGAGGAGAATTATAATCCCCGCCATTATTGATGTTATTATCTCTTTTACTCTTTTTTCCTTAATCATGGCTATTGCAGGCTTAATCACAATAAGTATCAGGCAGCCTACAGTAAGCTTAATTGAAATAAGAAATACAACAAAAAGAGATAATAATGCATAAGGAGAATAATGCTCTTCGTTATCATCTAGAAGCTCAAACCATCTGATTGCCACATAAAATACCGAGAATACAAGCGGATAGTCTGATGCCGGAGATGTAATCTCGCTACACAAAAGAATAAAATATACAAACGGTGCCAGTCTTATGGCATTTGTTCTAATTGATTTATTAAACCCTGCCAATGCATAGCCCATCACAAGTATTCCGTAAAATCCGCTTAGGCAGTGAAGGCTCTGTGAGAAAATATCTCTCATACTGTACAATGCACACTGACAGAAGTAACAGCTGTTATATGCAAGTCTTTTTAGAATATGTACGCTTCCCTTTACTGTCCCAAATTCTTCAATCCACCTAATAGACTGTTCATGGTAATATCCGGAATCCGAGAAAAAATTACCTTCTGTAGTAAAGAAAAGAGCTGCAACAAAGAATATTAAAAATACAATTACTTTTATTATTCGTGTAGAACCTGAACCAAAGATTCTTCCAATAAACTTACCACCGTTAATATCAGAAAGAATATCTGTATAGTGTGTTCTGTCAAGCCATACAAATAGTACACAAAAAAGAATCATTACTATATTAGCAACAATTCCAACTTTATAAAATATGCTAAAAAATCCGGCATAAGCTGTTGACATAATTCCAATATGTCGTTCATGCTTATAAAACCGATATGCTCTACTTAATGTAAAATATCCAATTATGTATGTCGTAATAAATACATACGACCAGTTAATTAGTACTGATATCATTAATAATCTCTCACTGTTCTAATTCCGATGGTTCCTGAAATTTTATAACAATCGTATCATCTATTATTTTTATCGAGCCTGAGCTTGGGTAGCAAGGCATATTAACAACTTCATCAAGTCCTCTGAAATATTCTTCCTCTTCATCTGAATTTCTATTAACCGGATCATATCCTAAAACCCTTGTCATAATATTCCAAGAAGAGTACGCATTAATATTAGAGCTTTCTTTACCGGCAAGATCAAAGGTTTCTCCTATCATATCCTGTCTTGTGTATGTGCTGTCAGCTACAGGCTTGCCAATCATTGTTATTGGCATATCTGCATGATACCCGTCGACACTTTTAATCTGAGTCATTAATGTCTGATAATATGCGTTGTCGTGCTGATTCGTATATTCCATTGCAAGATAGTTGCCGTTGGCAAACCAGATATATGATAATACAGTTCCTGCAAGTGAAATAGCAACAATATAGTTA
>SFNX01000015.1 GCA_004552595.1 Lachnospiraceae bacterium
TATGCATTGCTTGCAGCAGTACTGGTGTTTGTATTTAAGAAGAATTTGGATAAGTCATACGAATACGCAACGACTAAGACAGGTGCATTTATCGGAACAGGCGCACTTGTATTATTCTGCTTACCAATCATAGCACTTGTTTTATGTATTACGGTTGTCGGAATTCCTGTATCAGGGCTTGCACTTACGTTTTATGTGCTTTCGCTCTGTGTTGCTAAGGTGTTCACGTTTGCATCTTTAGCAAGAGAACTTATCTTCAAGAACGCTAAGAAGCGACTTCACCCTGTATTAGAGGCTGTTATTGCAGTATTGCCGGCAGCAGTTCTTAAGGAAATCCCGTTTATCGGCGGACTTTTAAGCCTTGCATGCGCAGTTTATATGCTTGGTTATGTTGGTCTTGCTTTTTACTATACAGTAGCAGGGGAAAAAGAGACCGGCACGAAAGAAAAATAAAAAAAGTATGGTAATTAGTCAGGTTTTCTAATAAAATACAGTTATCTGATTTTTTACGATACGAATAGGAGCAAATTATGAACTGCCTTGAAGAAAGAATTGCTAAGGACGGAGTAGTAAAGGAAGGGAATGTTTTAAAGGTAGATAGTTTTCTAAATCACTGTATGGACGTTTCGCTTTTTAAGGAAATGGGAGCAGAGTGGAAGAAACGATTTGCCGGGAAGAACATTAACAAAATACTCACAATAGAAGCATCAGGGATAGGCATTGCAAGCGTTGTTGCTCTTGAGTTTAATGTACCCGTTGTTTTTGCCAAAAAGAATAAGAGCATTAATATCGACGGCGACATGTACGTGACGGAGGTTGAGTCATTTACACATAAAAATAAAAATCAGGTAATTGTATCGAAGAGATTTTTAAATAGCGATGACCATGTTCTTATAATCGATGACTTTCTCGCAAACGGATGTGCGTTGCAGGGACTTATATCGATAGTCGGACAGGCCGGCGCAACTGTAGAAGGAATCGGAATTGCAATTGAGAAGGGCTTCCAGTCAGGCGGACAGATAATCAGAAATTTAGGATATCAGCTTGAGAGCCTTGCGATAGTTGATTCAATGGATGCAGCTACAGGTACAATTACATTTAGAGAACAGTAATTTGATAAATTCCGTGTATGGTTTATCATAAGAGATTTAAGGAGGAAGAAAGATGACATGTAAGAGTTGTGGCGCAGAAATTGCTGATGGCGCAAAATTCTGTGAGAATTGTGGAAATAAAATCGAAGAGGCAGTTAACGAGACTGTTAACGAAACTGTTAATGAGACTGTAGAAGAGAAGGAGCCTGAGAGAGTAGAGGCAGAAGTTGTTTCAGGCGGTGCATCAGAGAGCACATACTCAGAGAAGGCGGACGCATCAGCTTCATCGGTTGCAGGCGCAGATATTGATAAGGGACCACAGGGTTATTCGATCGCATCACTTGTATGCGGTATTTTAGGATTACTCTGCTGCTGTTGCGGATGGATTGGTCTTGTTATTTCTGTAGCAGGTATTGTTCTTGGTATTATTTCACTTAACAAGAATTGTGAAGGAAGAGGAATGGCAATTGCAGGTATTGTCTGTGGTGGTATCGGAGCACTCGTTGCACTTACGGGTGTTATCGTAGCTGCAGCAACAGGAAGTATTGCAGATTCTTTGAATGTCGATGAACTTTATGATATTATTGATTCATTCTAAAGGAACTATTACTAAAGGACATTTGTTATAAATGGAGAAAACAATAATTGTAATGCCGGTTGCGAACGAAGAGGAGACAATTGGCGCTACACTTCAGGGAATTATTGATTTTGGATATGAGAATCTTTTTGTTTATCCGATAATTGATTCCTATTCAAAAGATAAAACTGAAGAAATTATCCGTTCATTTGAGAGTACGGGCAAGGTAAAATGCATTTTCTACGAGAAGTCAACAGGTGTAATAAGCTGCTACCTTGAAGGCTACAGACAGGCACTTAAAGACGGCGCTGAAAGAATTATCGAGATGGATGGCGGCGGAAGTCATTTGCCTTCAGAACTGCCACAGTTTATCGAGGCGCTTGATGAAGGCTATGAATGTGTTTTTGGCTCAAGGTTCATTAAGGGCGGCGGAATGGAAAATGACCCGCTTTACAGAAGAATCTTGTCAGGAGGCGGTACTGTACTTGCCAATGTTGTCCTTGGCACAAAGCTTAAGGATATGACGAGCGGATATGAGGCTTTTCAGAGACACGTACTTGAACAATTTGACTTTGATGAATTTTTATCTACAGGACACATGTACCAGACGGAGATGAAATATTACTGCAGGAACTTTACTACTAAGGAAGTTCCGATTCACTACATCGCGGGAAAGTCATCTCTTAAGTTCAAGGCAGTAAAGGAAGCCTTGGTGATTTTATTTAAACTTAAAAAACACGAAGCAAAAGTTTTTAAGAAATAGTTATTATTATTCATGCCCGGGACTACCCGGGCTTGAGTATTTCATAAGGGAGAAAATTCATGTGGATTGCAGACGGTTGGAAAGATTATGAGGTAATTGATACATCTTCGGGCGAAAAGCTTGAGAGATGGGGCGACTATATTCTGCTTCGTCCTGACCCTCAGGTTATTTGGAACACGAAAAGAGAGCACCCATTATATAAGAAGCTTAACGGCCATTATCACAGAAGCACTAAAGGCGGCGGCGAATGGGAGTTTTTTGATCTGCCGACGGAATGGAGCATTAATTATAAGGATTTGACCTTCAATTTAAAGCCGTTCAGCTTTAAGCACACAGGACTTTTTCCGGAACAGGCCACTAACTGGGACTGGTTTTCTTCCATTATTAAAAGAGAGAAAGCCTGCAATCAGGAAAGAGAAATAAAGGTATTAAATCTTTTTGCATATACAGGCGGTGCCACCTTAGCCGCAGCAAAAGCGGGCGCTCACGTTACTCATGTTGATGCTTCTAAGGGGATGGTCACCTGGGCAAAAGAAAACGCAATAAGCTCGGGGTTAAAGGATGCCCCGATAAGATGGCTTGTTGATGATTGCGTCAAATTTGTCGAAAGGGAGATAAGGCGCGGCAATAAATATGATGCGATAATTATGGATCCGCCATCATACGGCAGAGGGCCAAAGGGCGAGACATGGAAAATTGAAGAAGCTGTGTTTCCTCTTATTAATATATGTGCGGATATTCTTAAAAGCGAACCGCTTTTCTTCCTTATTAATTCATATACTACAGGGCTTCAGCCGGCAGTACTTTCGTATATGCTTAACACTGTCCTTGTAGAAAGATTTGGCGGAAAGGTGGAGGCAGATGAAATCGGGCTTCCGGTTTCGTCAAACGGGCTTATTTTGCCTTGCGGAGCAAGTGGCAGATACACAAAGGCATAATAAAGGGATAGCCCCACACTATATTGTGGTTTATGTGAAAAATACGTATATTGTACGAAAATAAATACAAAAAAGGCTGTAAAATGGCAAAATAATAGTTGCAAACGCCCGGATGCGTGTGTATACTAGAGAATGTTGTGACATGATAGCTATGAAGCGTGAGGTTGCTGTTACGTCGAAAGATTTAACAGGTTTTCCGTGGAGCGAATGTCAAGTTAGAAACTGACGACAAGTCACTGTACAGAATACAGTCTACAACAGAGTAGAAACGACGTGTTAAGTCTGAATGAGAGTTCACGACACACACGGGAGAGTGTACAGTCACCGCTTGTCGTACTGAGTTTTATATAAAGTACGAAAAGGAGGCGACTTTTTTTATGGCAACACAGGTAATGAGAATCACATTGAAGGCATACGACCATCAGTTAGTAGATGCATCAGCTAAGAAGCTTATCGAAACAGTTAAGAAGAGCGGTGCAACAGTAAGCGGTCCGGTACCACTTCCTACTAAGAAAGAGGTTGTTACAATTCTTAGAGCTGTTCATAAGTACAAAGATTCAAGAGAACAGTTCGAACAGAGAACTCATAAGAGACTCATTGATGTTATCGCACCTACAGCCAAGACAACAGAGGCTTTACAGAGACTCGATATGCCGGCTGGTGTATACATCGACATTGCAATGAAAACAAAGTAAAATCCCCGAGCTAGATGAACTCGCAGCATAATGAGAAGCTTCTTATTATAAGTGTGAGGTCCAATGTAGGGAAACAAGGAGGAAAAAATGAAGAAAGCGATTTTAGCAACAAAAATCGGTATGACTCAGGTTTTCGATGAGAACGGCACAGTTATCCCGGTTACAGTTCTTGAAGCTGGTCCTTGCTATGTTACACAGATTAAGACTGTTGATAACGACGGATACAGCGCAGTACAGGTAGGATTTGTTGATAAGAAAGACAAGATTGTCAACAAGGATGCCGCAGGTAAGAAGGAAATCGTTCACAGAAATGGAGCAACAAAGGCTGAGAAAGGTCATTTCGCAAAGGCCGGTGTTTCATCTAAGAGATACGTAAGAGAGTTTAAGTTTGAAAACGCTGATGAGTACGCTCTTGCACAGGAAATCAAGGCTGACATCTTTGAGGTAGGAGACAAGGTTGATGTATCTGCTATCACAAAGGGTAAGGGATTCCAGGGCGCAATCAAGAGACATGGTCAGCACAGAGGACCTATGATGCATGGTTCAAAGTTCCATCGTCATGCAGGATCTAACGGCGCATGTTCAAGCCCATCAAGAGTATTCAAGGGCAAGAAGATGCCTGGTCACATGGGCGCTAAGAAGGTTACAATTCAGAACCTTGAGATCGTAAGAGTGGATGCAGATAAGAACTTATTACTTGTAAAGGGAGCAATTCCTGGAGCAAAGAAGGCACTTATCACAGTTAAGGAAAGCGTTAAGACTTTAGCGTAATATCTGGAAAGGAGGAAGCACAAAATGGCAAACGTTTCTGTTTATAATATGGAAGGCAAGGAAGTCGGCAAGATGGACTTAAACGATGCAGTATTCGGTGTTGAAGTTAATGAGCACCTTGTACACATGGCAGTAGTTCAGCAGCTCGCTAACAATCGTCAGGGAACACAAAAGGCTAAGACACGTTCTGAAGTATCAGGCGGCGGAAGAAAGCCTTGGAGACAGAAAGGAACAGGTCATGCAAGACAGGGTTCAACAAGATCTCCACAGTGGACAGGCGGCGGCGTAGTATTTGCACCGGTTCCAAGAGACTATTCATTTAAGTTAAATAAGAAGGAAAAGAGAGCAGCTCTTAAGTCAGCACTCACATCAAGAGTTAACGAGAACAAGCTTTTAGTACTTGATGAGTTAAAGCTTGACGAAATTAAGACAAAGAACTTCAAGGAGGTTCTTGACAACCTTAAGGTTTCTAAGGCTCTCGTAGTTATAGAAGATAATGACAAGAATGTAGTTCTTTCAGCAAGAAACATTCCTAACGTTATCACAGCACAGGCAAACACAATCAATGTTTACGATATTATGAAGTATTCAACAGTTATCGTAACAAAGGGTGCTGTTGCTAAGATTGAGGAGGTGTATGCATAATGGCTAACGTACAATATTATGACGTAATCCTTAAGCCGGTTATCACTGAGAAGTCAATGGCCGGTATGGCAGATAAGAAGTACACATTTTACGTACACACAGATGCCAACAAGACAATGATCAAGGAAGCAGTTGAAAAGATGTTCGACGGCGTAAAGGTTAAGTCAGTTAACACATTAAACCTTGATGGCAAGACAAGAAGACGTGGCAGAGTTGAAGGAAAGACAGCTGCAAGAAAGAAAGCAATCGTTCAGCTTACAGCAGATTCAAAGGATATCGAATTATTCGGTACTATCTAATAGCCACATGATAATTAAGTACAAAACGAGTACGATAACAAACGTTCGAAAGGAGAAATAAGATGGGAATCAAAACATATAACCCATATACCCCTTCTCGTAGAAACATGACAGGTTCTGATTTCGCAGAAATCACAAAGAAGACACCTGAAAAGTCACTCACAACTTCACTTAAGAAGAATGCGGGAAGAAACAACCAGGGTAAGATTACCGTAAGACATCACGGAGGCGGAAGCCGCAGAAAATACAGAATCATCGATTTCAAGAGAAATAAGGATGGAATTCCTGCAACAGTAATCGGAATCGAATATGATCCAAACAGAACAGCTAACATCGCACTTATCTGCTATGCAGACGGCGAGAAGGCTTACATCCTTGCTCCGGAAGGACTTAAGGATGGAATGAAGGTTATGAACGGAGCTGAAGCCGAAGTTAGAGTTGGTAACTGCTTACCACTTTCAGAGATTCCTGTAGGTACACAGGTTCACAACATCGAGCTTTACCCTGGTAAGGGCGGACAGATGGTTCGTGCAGCAGGAAACAGCGCACAGCTCATGGCTAAGGAAGGAAAGTATGCAACACTTCGTCTTCCTTCAGGCGAAATGAGAATGGTTCCGGTAATCTGCAGAGCATCAATCGGTGTAATCGGAAACGGTGACCACAACCTTATCAATATCGGTAACGCAGGACGTAAGCGTCACATGGGTATCAGACCTACAGTTCGTGGTTCTGTCATGAACCCTAACGACCATCCACACGGTGGTGGTGAAGGTAAAACAAGTATCGGACGTCCGGGTCCATCAACACCTTGGGGTAAGCCGGCACTTGGTCTTAAGACTAGAAAGAAGAACAAGAAGTCTAACAAGATGATTATTCGTCGTAGAGACGGTAAGACAATCAAGTAATTAGGGAGGAAAGAGAAATGGCAAGATCACTTAAAAAAGGCCCTTTCATTGACGAAAGCCTTGCAAAAAAGGTTGAAGCAATGGCAGCGGTAGACAATAAGCAGGTTATTAAGACTTGGTCACGTCGTTCTACAATTTTCCCTAACTTTGTGGGACTTACAATTGCAGTTCACGACGGAAGAAAGCATGTTCCGGTATATATCACAGAAGACATGGTTGGTCATAAGCTTGGTGAGTTCGTAGCAACAAGAACATACAAGGGACATACAAAAGACGAAAAGAAGTCAAAGGTTAAATAAGAGATAATTTGGAAGGAGGTTAAATCCAATGGCAAAAGGACATAGATCCCAGATTAAGAGAGAAAGAAATGCGAATAAGGATACAAGACCATCTGCAAAATTATCTTATGCAAGAGTTTCAGTGCAGAAGGCATGTTTCGTATTAGATGCCATCAGAGGTAAGGATGTACAGTCAGCATTGGCTTTACTTGAGTACAACCCAAGATATGCATCTTCAATTATTAAAAAGCTTTTAGAATCAGCAATCGCAAATGCTGAAAACAACAACGGTATGAACAGAGATAACCTCTACGTTGCAGAGTGCTTTGCAAACAAAGGACCTACAATGAAGAGAGTTAGACCAAGAGCACAGGGTAGAGCATACAGAATCGAAAAGAGAATGAGCAACATTACTGTAGTGCTCGACGAGAGATAGGAGGAATACAATGGGACAGAAAGTTAATCCTCATGGCTTAAGAGTCGGTGTTATCAAAGATTGGGATTCTAAATGGTATGCAGACAAGAAAGAGTTCTCAGATTGTTTGGTAGAAGACTATAAGATCAGAGAGTATTTAAAGAACAAGCTTAAAGCTGCCGGATTAAATAAGATTGAAATCGAAAGAAAGTCAGACAGAGTAAAGGTTATTGTTCACACAGCTAAGCCGGGTCTTATCATTGGTAAGAACGGTGCTGAAATCGAAGCTACTACTAAGAAGCTTCAGAAGATGACAGATAAGAAGTTATCTTTAGAGTGTAAAGAAATCAAGAGACCTGACAGAGAGGCTCAGCTTGTAGCAGAGAACATTGCTACTCAGCTTGAAAACCGTGTTGCTTACAGACGTGCAATCAAGTCAGCAATGGGTAGAGCTACAAAGGCCGGTGTTCAGGGTATTAAGGCTGCTGTTTCAGGCCGTCTTAACGGAGCTGATATTGCTCGTTCAGAATTCTACTCAGAGGGTACAATTCCTCTTCAGACATTGAGAGCAAATATCGACTACGGTTTTGCAGAAGCGGACACTACTTATGGTAAGCTTGGTGTCAAGGTTTGGATTTATAAAGGTGAAGTTCTTCCTACGAAGGCTGCCAAGGAAGGGAGCGATAAATAATGTTAATGCCTAAAAGAGTAAAACGTCGTAAACAGTTCCGTGGCACAATGAAGGGCAAAGCACTTCGCGGAAATAAGATTAATTACGGCGAGTACGGTATCGTAGCAACAGAGCCGGCTTGGATCAAGTCAAATCAGATCGAAGCAGCCCGTATTGCAATGACACGTTATATCAAGCGTGGTGGTAAAGTTTGGATTAAGATTTTCCCTGATAAGCCTATCACAGCTCAGCCAGCTGAGACTCGAATGGGTTCAGGTAAAGGATCGGTTGAATATTGGGTAGCAGTAGTTAAGCCTGGTCGTGTAATGTTTGAGATCGCAGGCGTACCTGAAGAAACAGCAAGAGAAGCTTTACGTCTTGCTACACACAAGCTTCCATGCAAGTGTAAGATTGTTTCTAAGGCAGACTTGGAAGGCGGTGTTTCATAATGAAAATGAAAGATTATAGAGAAGATTTACAGGCTAAGACAACTGAAGAGTTACAGGCTCAGCTTGTAGATGCTAAGAAAGAACTTTTCAATTTGAGATTCCAGAACGCAACAAATCAGTTAGACAACACAAGCAGAATTAAAGATGTAAGACGTAACATTGCTAGAATTCAGACTGTTATTACACAGAAGTCTAAGGCTGAGGCGTAGGAGGGAGTAAACAATGGAAAGAAATTTAAGAAAGACTCGTACCGGTAAGGTACTCAGCAATAAGATGGATAAGACCATTGTTGTAGCTGTTGTAAATCACGTTAAGCATCCTCTTTACGGTAAAATCGTTAAGAAGACATATAAGCTTAAGGCACATGATGAGAACAATGAGTGCAACATTGGTGATACAGTAAAGGTTATGGAGACAAGAGCTCTTTCAAAGGATAAGAGATGGAGACTTGTTGAGATAGTAGAAAAGGCTAAATAATTAAGAATGAGAGGTAATAACCATGGTACAGCAGGAAACAAGATTAAAAGTTGCTGATAACACAGGTGCTAAAGAATTACTTTGCATTCGCGTTATGGGCGGCTCTACAAGAAGATATGCAGCTGTAGGTGATGTAATCGTTGCTTCAGTCAAAGATGCAACACCTGGCGGAGTTGTAAAGAAGGGTGACGTTGTAAAGGCAGTAGTTGTTCGTACGGTTAAGGGATGCCACCGTGCAGACGGTTCATACATCAGATTTGACGAGAACGCAGCTGTTATCATCAAGGATGACAACACACCTAAGGGAACACGTATTTTTGGACCGGTAGCCAGAGAGCTTCGTGAGAAACAGTTTATGAAGATTGTTTCATTAGCTCCTGAAGTATTGTAGGAGGTACGGTAATGGCAATGACTAAAATCAAAAAGGGCGATACAGTAAAGGTTATCGCCGGCAAGGATCTCGGAGCTGAAGGTAAGGTCTTAAGCGTAAAAGATGGTAAGGTTTTAGTTGAAGGTGTTGGAATCGTTAAGAAGCATTCAAAACCTTCAATGGCTAACCAGGACGGCGGAATCATTGAGAAGGAGTCATACATCGACGCTTCAAATGTTATGTACGTTCACAAGGGACAGGCTGTAAGAGTCGGTTTCGAGGTTAAAGATGGTAAGAAGGTTCGTGTTGCCAAAGTAAATGGCAAGCGCGAAGTAATAGACTAAGAGGAAGGAGGCATATACAGTTGAGTAGATATAAGGATTTATACAAAGATCAGATCGTAGACGGTATGATCAAGAAGTTCGGATATAAGAACGTTATGGAAGTTCCAAAGCTCGACAAGATTGTTCTCAACATGGGTGTTGGCGAAGCAAAAGATAATGCCAAGCTCCTTGAGACAGCAGTCAGAGATATGGAAATTATTACAGGCCAGAAGGCTGTAGTTACAAAGGCTAAGAATTCAGTAGCTAACTTCAAGATTCGTGAGGGAATGCCTATTGGATGTAAGGTTACACTTCGTGGTGAGAAGATGTATGATTTTCTTGACAGACTTGTAAACTTAGCATTACCACGTGTGCGTGACTTTAGAGGAATTAACCCTAATGCTTTTGACGGCAGAGGAAACTATGCACTTGGTATCAAGGAACAGCTTATCTTCCCTGAAATCGAATACGATAAGGTTGATAAGGTAAGAGGAATGGATATCATCATGGTTACAACAGCCAAGACTGATGAAGAAGCAAGAGAGTTATTAACACAGTTTGGAATGCCGTTTGCAAAATAAGGAGGGAACATACACATGGCTAAATTAGCAATGAAGCTTAAGCAGCAGAAGAAGCAGAAGTTCTCTACAAGAGAATACAGCCGCTGCAAAATCTGTGGTCGTCCACATGCTTATCTCAGAAAGTACGGAATTTGTAGAGTATGTTTCCGTGAGTTAGCTTATAAGGGACAGATCCCAGGCGTTAAGAAAGCAAGCTGGTAAGATTATAAGGAGGAAATAATTATGACAACAAGTGATCCAATTGCAGATATGCTTACAAGAATCCGTAATGCTAATACTGCAAAGCACGATACTGTAGATATTCCTTCATCTAAGATGAAGCTTGCTATAGCTGATATCCTTTTGAAGGAAGGTTACATTAAGAAATATGATTTAGTTGATGAAGGTAACTTCAAGACAATCCGTATCGCACTCAAGTATGGTGTTGATAAGGATGAAAAGATTATCACAGGACTTAAGAGAATTTCTAAGCCGGGTCTTAGAGTATACGCCGGCAAGAACGAACTTCCTAAGGTTCTTGGTGGACTTGGTGTTGCAATCATCTCTACAACAAACGGTGTTATTACTGACAAGGAAGCCAGAAAAGCAGGCCTTGGCGGCGAAGTAATTGCATTCGTATGGTAGAAAACAGCTCTGTCTCAATGGTCAGCGTAATGAACATGCGTGCATGTTTCATACGATGAACATTAGAGACGCAAAAGACCATGAGCATAAAAGCACGAAGTGCGATATGCGAATGGGATTTCGAATCGTGAGAGTGCTTTGCACGAAACGATTCGGAGATGTTTTTATAAATATAACCCATTAACAAGAAAAATAGGAGGTACGGGCATGTCACGTATAGGAAAAATGCCAATCGCCATTCCGGCAGGAGTTACTGTTGAAGTGGCAGAAAATAATAAAGTGACTGTAAAAGGTCCTAAGGGAACACTTGAAAGAGTTATGGTTCCTGATATGGAAATCAAGGTTGAGGGCACTGAAGTAGTAGTTAGTCGTCCTAACGATTCAAAGAGAAACAAGTCTTTCCACGGACTTACAAGAACACTTATCAATAACATGATTATCGGTGTTACAAACGGTTATGAGAAAGTTCTTGAAATCAACGGTGTTGGTTACAGAGCAGCTAAGCAGGGTAAGAAGCTTACACTTAACTTAGGTTATTCTCATCCGGTAGAGATGGAAGATCCTGAAGGTATCGAAACTGTTGTTGAAGGACAGAATAAGATTACTGTTAAGGGCATTGATAAAGAAAAAGTCGGACAGTACGCAGCTGAAATCAGAGATAAGAGAAGACCTGAGCCATATAAGGGCAAGGGAATCAAGTATGCTGATGAAGTAATCAGACGTAAAGTCGGTAAGACAGGTAAGAAATAAGAAAGGAGCGTGTGAAAAATGGTTAGTAAGAAATCAAGATCAGAAGTTAGAATTAAAAAGCACAACAGAATGCGCAACCGTTTTGCAGGCACAGCCGAGAGACCACGCCTTTCTGTATTCAGAAGTAATAATCACATGTATGCACAGATTATCGATGATGTTGCAGGCAATACAATTGTTGCAGCTTCGACTCTCGATAAGGATGTTAAAGCTGAGCTTACAAAGACAAACAATGTTGAAGCTGCAGCTCTTCTTGGTAAGGTAATTGCAAAGAAGGCATTAGATAAGGGTATCAACACTGTTGTATTTGACAGAGGCGGCTTTATATATCAGGGCAAGGTTCAGGCATTAGCCGAGGCAGCTAGAGAAGCCGGCCTTGAGTTTTAAGAAGGGAGAGAGAACACATGAAGCGTACAATTATAGATCCAACAAGCTTAGAGTTATCAGAAAAGACTGTAGCTATCAAGCGTGTTACTAAGGTTGTTAAAGGTGGACGTCACATGCGTTTTACAGCTCTCGTGGTTGTAGGCGATGCTAATGGACATGTTGGTGTAGGTTTAGGTAAGGCAACTGAAGTACCTGAAGCAATTCGTAAGGGTAAAGAAGATGCTTGCAAGAACCTCATTGAGATTACACTTGATGACAATAAGAGTATTACACATGACTTTATCGGTAAATTTGGAGGAGCAAATGTTCTTTTAAAGAGAGCTCCTGAAGGTACAGGTATCATCGCAGGCGGTCCTGCTCGTATCGTTTGTGAAATGGCCGGTATCAAGAATATCCGTACAAAGTCTCTTGGTTCAAACAATAAGCAGAACGTAGTACTTGCTACAATTGAGGCTCTTCGTCAGCTTAAGTCTCCTGAAGAGGTAGCTCGTCTTCGCGGTAAATCTGTTGAAGAGTTAGCATAATAGTTAGGGAGGTTTTGAGATGGCAGATAAGAAGATCAAAGTAACACTTGTTAAGTCTACCATTGGTGCTATTCCAAAGCACAGAGCTACAGTTGCAGCTCTTGGACTTAAGAAGCTTAATAAAACAGTAGAGCTTCCTGACAATGACGCAACCAGAGGTATGGTACAGCAGGTTCGTCACTTAGTTAAGGTAGAAGAAGTTTAATAGGAGGAGCCACAATGGAATTATCAAATTTACAGCCTGCTGAGGGCTCAAAGCACAGTGATAATTTTAGAAGAGGTCGCGGACACGGCTCAGGAAACGGAAAGACAGCCGGTAAGGGACACAAAGGTCAGAAGGCACGTTCAGGTGCACCTAGAGTTGGTTTCGAAGGTGGACAGATGCCTTTATACAGACGTATTCCTAAGCGTGGTTTCTTAAACAGAAACACAAAGGATATCGTTGCAATCAATGTTTCAGTATTGGAAAGATTTGAAGACGGCGCTACAGTTGATGTCGCAGCTTTAGTAGAAGCAGGCGTTATCAAAAATCCAAAGGATGGCGTAAAGATCTTAGGAAATGGAGAGTTAACTAAGAAGCTTACAGTTCAGGCGAACGCTTTCTCAGCATCAGCAGTTGAGAAGATTGAAGCTCTTGGTGGAAAAGCAGAGGTGATCTAATGCTTGAAACAGTAAAGAATGCTTTCAGAATCAAGGATATTCGTAAAAAGTTATTTTTTACACTATTGATGTTAGTAGTAATAAGACTTGGTTCACAGCTTCCGGTGCCGGGTACTGACAGAGGATATTTCGCACAGTGGTTTGCAAAGCAGAATGGTGATTTTTCAGGATTCTTAAATGCTTTCACCGGTGGATCATTCGAAAATATGTCTTTATTCGCACTGAATATTACACCATACATTACTTCATCAATTATTATGCAGCTTTTAACAATAGCTATTCCAAAGCTTGAAGAGATGCAGAAGGATGGAGAGGACGGAAGAAAGAAGATAGCATCAATTACACGTTATGTAACAGTAGGACTTGCTCTTTTTGAGTCTACAGCAATGGCTATCGGATTCGGACGTCAGGGCTTATTACAGGAGTACAACGCACTTAATGTAATTACAGTCATTGCGGCATTAACAGCCGGTTCAGCATTCCTTATGTGGATTGGTGAGCAGATTACAGAGCATGGTGTTGGAAATGGTATTTCAATAGTCCTCACAATAAATATCGTAGCGAGCATGCCACAGGATTTCACATCACTGTTTGAGCAGTTCGTAAAGGGAAAATCTTTTGCAACAGGCGCTTTAGCATTCGTAATCATTATTGCTATCGTACTTGGAACAATTCTTTTAACTGTTATTCTTAACGGTGGAGAGAGGAGAATCCCTGTAAGCTATGCAAAGAAGATTCAGGGCCGTAAGACATACGGCGGACAGTCATCAAATATTCCTTTAAAGGTTAATACTGCCGGCGTTATCCCAATTATCTTTGCATCATCAATTATGCAGCTTCCAATCGTGATTTCATCATTCTTTACAGTGAAGTCTCAGGGATTTGCTAAATTTATTCAGGTTATGAGCTCATCATACTGGTTCAAGCCAAGTGACTTGTTCCCTACAATAGGAGCTTTAATCTACATAGTATTAGTTATTTTCTTCGCTTACTTCTATACATCAATTACTTTCAATCCACTTGAGGTAGCTGATAACATGAAGAAGCAGGGTGGCTTTATTCCTGGTATCAGACCGGGTAAGCCTACAAGCGAGTATCTTACAAAGATTCTTAATTACATCATCTTTATCGGCGCAATCGGTCTTTTGATCGTAGCATTAGTGCCAATCGTATGTAACGGATTATTTGGTGCAAGCGTTTCATTCGGAGGAACATCACTTATCATCGTTGTAAGTGTTATCCTTGAGACACTTAAGCAGGTAGAATCTCAGATGCTTGTTCGTAACTACAAAGGATTTTTATCAGAGTAGTAATACTTTAATAGGTTTAGAAGGCAAGGTCTTTATAAGACCTTGCCTATAACCTTGTAAATAGGGAAAGATTTTTGACTGAATTAGTCAAATTATACATATATAAATTTCGGAGGAAAATATTATGAAAATCATTATGCTTGGTGCACCGGGTGCAGGAAAGGGAACACAGGCTAAGCAGATTGCAGCTAAGTATGAAATCCCACACATTTCAACAGGAGATATTTTCAGAGCTAACATTAAAGAGGGAACAGCTCTTGGAATGGAAGCAAAGTCATATATGGATAAGGGACAGCTTGTTCCTGATGAGCTTACAGTTAAGATACTTCTTGACAGAGTAAGCAAGGATGATTGTAAGAACGGATATGTTCTTGATGGTTTCCCAAGAACTATTCCACAGGCAGATGTTTTAGACAAGGCAGTTTCAGAGCTTAATGACAAGATTGATTACGCGATCAATGTTGATGTTAAAGATGATAATATAATAAGGAGAATGTCCGGAAGACGAGCATGTCTTAACTGCGGTGCAACATATCATATAGTAAATGTTCCGCCTAAGAAAGAGGGAATCTGTGATACATGTGGTTCTGAGCTTGTTATCCGTGATGATGATAAGGAAGAAACAGTTAAGGCAAGACTTCTTGCATACCATGAGCAGACTCAGCCGCTTATTGATTACTATAACAATAAGGGAATATTAAAAGAGGTTGACGGTACAAAGGATATGAACGATGTATTTGCTGATATCGTGAATATTTTAGGATAAGAAGCGATTTGGCTCTTAGGAGGAAATCATGGGAGTATCAATTAAGTCGGCAAGAGAAATCGAACTGATGAGAGAGTCATGTAAAAGACTCGAATACGTACATAAAGAACTTGGAAATCACATTAAGCCCGGTATTTCTACATATGAAATAAATAAAATCGGCGAAAGGCTCATAAGAGAGCAGGGCGGAATTCCTAACTTCCTTAATTATAACGGATACCCTGCGGCAATATGTACATCAGTTAATGAAGAAGTTGTTCACGGTATTCCAAAGAAAGAAGTAATTCTTAAGGATGGCGATATCATAAGCCTTGATGCCGGACTAATTTACAAAGGATATCATTCTGATGCGGCAAGAACACATCTTGTAGGAAATGTTTCAGATGAAGTAAAACAACTTGTAGAAGTTACAAAGCAGGCATTTTTCGAAGGAATCAAATATGCGAAGCCGGGATATCATCTTCATGATATATCAAATGCAATAGATGATTATGTATCACAGTTTGGATACGGAATCGTAAGAGCGTTAGTCGGACACGGAATAGGAACTTCACTTCATGAGGACCCACAGATTCCAAATTACAGGCAGAAAAGAAGAGGAGTTCTCTTAAGAGCAGGAATGACTCTTGCAATAGAGCCGATGATTAATTTAGGAACATGGGATGTTGAATTTTTGGATGATGACTGGACGGTAGTATCAAAAGATAATTCACCGTCAGCACATTATGAAAATACGGTTCTTATTACAGAATCGGAACCGGAAATATTAACTTTAGGCAATTTTTAGAAAAGGAGAAATGTTAATGTCAAAGTCTGATGTAATCGAACTTGAAGGAACAGTAGTAGAAAAGCTTCCAAATGCAATGTTTAGAGTAAAGCTTGAAAATGATCATGAAGTATTAGCTCATATTAGCGGTAAGCTGCGTATGAACTTTATCAGAATCCTTCCGGGAGATAAGGTAACATTAGAAATGAGTCCATATGATCTTTCAAAAGGAAGAATCATCTGGAGAGATAAATAATATAAATAAAATTACCAAAATTTCGTGAATATTTTTGTTGCTATTTCCGAAATTTAGTAATATAATTAAACTCGGTCTTTTTTCAGAAAGGAGGTATTTTACCATGAAAGTAAGATCATCAGTAAAGCCTATGTGCGAAAAGTGCAAGGTAATCAGAAGAAAAGGAAAGATCAGAATTATCTGCGAAAATCCTAAGCATAAGCAGGTGCAGGGTTAATTTGATTTCTAAGGAAATCAAGTTGCAGTTTGTGTGAAATTGCAGATGATTTTGAACTTAAATCATAGATAGTGTCTCATCGAGCCTGTCTACGATTGATCCCGCTAAAGCGGACAAACCCCTAGTTCATCCGGCGGTTATGGATGACATCTTCAAGGGGCGGCACTCCATGAGAGTGACCCATTCAATTTGTAACCGACATGCCATTAAGGCAAGAAAGAGAGGAAAATTATGGCTCGTATTTCAGGTGTTGATTTACCTAGAGACAAGCGTGTCGAGATCGGACTTACATATGTATACGGTATCGGCAGAAAGACAGCAACTGTAATTCTTGATAAGGCAGGAGTTAATCCTGATACACGTTGCAGAGACCTTACAGATGATGAGGTTAAAAAGATCAGTGAGATTATTGACGCTGAGTACACTGTAGAAGGTGACTTACGTAGAGAAGTCGCTATGAACATCAAGAGACTTCAGGAAATCGGATGCTACAGAGGTATTCGTCATCGTAAGGGACTTCCTGTTCGTGGTCAGAAGACTAAGACAAATGCAAGAACTCGTAAGGGTCCAAAGAGAACAGTAGCAAATAAGAAGAAATAGTAAAAATTAGAAAGTAGGTTAGTTTTATTATGGCAAAAAACGTTAAGAAAGTAACAAAAAAACGTGTCAAGAAAAACGTTGAACGTGGACAGGCACATATCCAGGCATCTTTCAATAACACAATCGTTACATTAACAGATGCTGAAGGAAATGCTCTTTCATGGGCAAGTGCTGGTGGTCTTGGATTCAGAGGTTCAAGGAAATCTACTCCATATGCAGCTCAGATGGCAGCAGAGACAGCTACAAAGGCAGCTTTAGTACATGGTCTTAAGTATGTGGATGTATTTGTTAAGGGACCTGGTTCAGGACGTGAAGCAGCTATCAGAGCTTTAAATGCAACAGGACTTGAGGTTATATCTATCACAGATGTAACTCCTGTTCCTCACAACGGATGTCGTCCTCCAAAGAGACGTCGCGTATAATCAAGTTTGATAACGCATAAGAGGGTGAAAATCCTCTTATGCGATTTATCGGTTTTATAAGTAACAGCCGGTTTCCGGCAAAACCAGAAGGATGACGCACAATGTGTGTAAACTTCAAGAAAAGGAGAATATTAAAATGGCAGTAAACAGAATTCCTGTGCTTAAAAGATGTAGAGCACTCGGCTTAGAGCCTATGTATTTAGGTATCAACAAAAAATCAAGAAGAACAAAACTTCACATGGGCAAGAAGCCTTCAGAATATGCGCTTCAGCTTCGTGAAAAGCAGAAAGCAAAATTCATCTATGGTGTACTCGAGAAGCCTTTCCGTAACTACTACAACAAGGCTGACCGTATGAAGGGTATGACAGGTGAAAACCTTATGACAATGCTTGAGTCAAGACTTGACAATGTTATCTTCCGTATGACATTTGCAAGAACACGTAAAGAGGCTCGTCAGATCGTTGGACATAAGCATGTATTAGTAAACGGTAAGGTTGTTAACATTCCATCATATCTTGTTAAGGCCGGAGATGTTATCGAAATTAAAGAAAAATGCAAAGGAATGCAGCGTTACAAGGACATCCAGGAAGTTACAAAGGCAAGACTTATTCCTGATTGGTTAGATGTTGACCAGGATGCGCTTAAGGGTACAATCAAAGAGTTACCTACTCGTGCTCAGATTGATGTTCCTGTAGACGAGATGCTTATCGTCGAGTTATATAGTAAGTAATTTATAAAGTATTGGAGGTACTTTGCATGTTTGATTTTGAAAAGCCAAATATTGAGGTCGTTGAGATTTCAGATGATAAGAAGTACGGTAAATTTGTTGTTGAGCCACTCGAGAGAGGATATGGTATCACACTTGGTAATTCTCTTAGAAGAATTATGCTTTCATCACTTCCGGGTGCAGCAGTAAGCCAGGTTAAGATTGAAGGTGTATTACATGAGTTCTCATCTATTCCGGGAGTTAAGGAAGATGTTACAGAGATTATCATGAATATTAAGTCTCTTGCAATCAAAAACAAGAGCAATACAAATGAGCCTAAGACAGCTTATATTGATTTTTCCGGAGAAGGTGTAGTAACAGGTGCTGACGTTCAGTGTGACGGCGACATCGAGATTATGAATCCTGACCAGAAAATTGCTACTCTCAGTGGTGGTAAAGGTTCTAAACTTTATATGGAGCTTACTATTACAACCGGCAGAGGATACGTATCAGCAGATAAGAATAAGGGAGAGGATCTTCCAATCGGTGTTATTCCGATCGATTCAATCTACACACCTGCTACACGTGTAAATATGACAGTTGAGAACACTCGTGTCGGTCAGATGACAGATTACGACAAGCTTACATTAGATGTATATACTAATGGAACTTTAGAGCCTGACGAGGCTGTAAGCCTTGCAGCTAAAGTATTATCAGAGCATCTTTCACTTTTCATTGACTTATCTGAAAATGCTAAGACAGCAGAAGTTATGACTAAGAAGGAAGAAAACGGATTTACTAAGGTTCTTGAAATGACAATTGATGAACTTGACTTATCTCCAAGAGCATACAACTGCTTAAAGAGAGCCGGCATCAATACAGTCGAAGAGCTTACAAAGAAAACATCAGATGACATGATGAAGATCAGAAACCTTGGTCGTAAGTCTCTTGACCAGGTTCTTGAGAAGCTTGAAGAGCTCGGACTTCATCTTGATGTATCAGAGGAATAATTATTATTTCTCACTACTGTCGCGATAAATCCAAAAGGTACGCGACGGCGTAACTCACAGTTTGGCGGATAAGACCAAAAGGCACCGCCGGATATTAAATGGAGGGAATTAAAATGGCTAAGTACAGAAAATTAGGAAGAACATCAGACCAGAGAAAGGCACTTCTTCGTAACCAGGTAACACAGCTTATCTACAAGGGTAAGATCATTACAACAGAAGCTAAGGCTAAGGAAATCAGAAAGATAGCTGAGTCAATGATTGCACTTGCAATTAAGGAAAAGGACAACTTTGAAGAGGTTGAAGTTTCAGCTAAGGTTCCTGTAAAGGACAAGGATGGCAAGCGCGTTAAGGAAGTTGTTGACGGTAAGAAGGTTACTAAGTTTGATACAGTAACAAAGAAGATTAAGAAGGATAAGCCTTCAAGACTTCATGCAAGACGTCAGATGTTAAAGACTTTATATTCTGTAAAGGAAGTACCTACAGGTATCGCAGCAGGACGTAAGAAGAATACAAAGGATATCGATTTAGTTGCTAAGTTATTCGACGAAATCGCTCCAAAGTATGAAGGACGTCAGGGTGGTTACACAAGAATCGTTAAGATTGGACCACGTAAGGGTGACGCTGCTATGCAGGTTCTTATCGAGTTAGTATAATTTTTAGCTAAAATAAAGGCATCGGTTTTATCCGATGCCTTTTTTATGATATAATGCAAAAGTTATGGATTTAATTAAGGCAAAAAACTTAATATTTGACTATATCAGAAGAGATAAAGACGGCGAAGTCGACGGAGTTACACGTGCTGTAAATAATGTTAATTTGTCGGTAAAGCAGGGCGATTTTATTGCAATACTCGGGCATAACGGCTCCGGTAAGTCAACCTTTGCAAAACATATCAATTCGATTTTGCATCCGACGGAAGGAACTATATATGTTGATGGCAAAGACACGAGGGACGAGCAATATTTGTGGGATATCAGGCAGACTGCCGGCATGGTTTTCCAAAATCCCGACAACCAGATAATTGGAACAGTTGTCGAAGAGGATGTTGGTTTTGGCCCTGAAAACATGGGAGTGCCAACGAAGGAAATCTGGGAGAGAGTTTACGAGAGCCTCAATATTGTAGGCATGTATGAATACAGAAAAAAGAGTCCGAATAAACTTTCCGGCGGCCAGAAGCAGCGTGTATCAATAGCCGGTGTACTTGCAATGCATCCAAAATGTATAATACTTGACGAACCGACTGCAATGCTTGACCCTGTTGGAAGAAAAGAAGTAATCCGTGCTGTAAGAGCACTTAATGATGTTGAAAAGATTACTGTAATATTAATTACTCATTACATGGAGGAGGCAATATATGCTGACAGAATATATGTAATGGATAAAGGCAGCATTGTTCTTGAGGGAGAACCGCATGAAGTATTTGAGCAGGTTGACAGATTAGAACAGTTGAGTCTTAGCGTTCCTGAAGCTACTAAGATGGCACATGAGCTTAGAAGAAAAGGTGTGCCTCTTAAAGAAGGTATAATTTCAGAGGATGAACTCGTAAGTGAACTTATGAAAATACTATAGATAGGGAAAAAATGAGTTTAATAGTAAATCATGTAAATTACATATATGGTGAGAAAACGGCAATGGAAGTGCGTGCACTTTCTGACGTTTCGTTTAAGATTGAGGATGGTGAATTTATTGGCGTCATCGGACATACCGGATGTGGAAAATCGACGCTTATGCAGCTTCTTAACGGGATTTTGAAGCCAAGCTCGGGCGAGATTTATTACAACGGTCAGGATATTTCTGATGAGGACTTTGACAAGAAGCTGTTAAGGAGTAAGGTAGGACTTGTGTTCCAGTACCCTGAGCATCAGCTTTTTGAGGTTGATGTGTTTACGGATGTGTGCTTTGGACCGAAAAATATGGGGCTTGATGATAACGAAATTCAGCTTCGTGCCTATGATGCGCTTAAGGCAGTAGGACTTAGGGATGAGTGTTTTTATGTATCGCCGTTTGATTTGTCGGGCGGAGAGAAGAGAAGGGTTGCCATTGCGGGAGTTCTTGCGATGAAGCCGGATATTCTTATTCTTGATGAGCCGACTGCAGGACTTGATCCAAAGGGCAGGGAGGAAATTCTTGGCCTTATTAAGAAGCTTCACGATGAGAGCAATATTTCGATTGTGCTTGTATCACACAGCATGGAGGACGTTGCGGAATATGCGGACAGAATTATCGTTATAGATGATGGCAGAATCGTCTTTGATGATACTCCGCAAAATGTTTTTGAAAATTATGAGATGCTTAACGAGATGGGACTTAGTGTTCCTGCGGCAAAGCGTGTATTATATAAGCTTTTGGAAAAGGGAATCCCTGTAAGAGCTAAGGCAATTACTGTTGCAGATGCGGTTGATGAGATATATAGAGTATATCAAAACAGCGGTTTAGGAGGGGCAAGATGATAAGAGAGATCACGATTGGTCAGTATTATCCTGCTGACTCCGTAATTCACAGACTTGACCCGAGAGTAAAGATTGTTGCGACGCTTATTTTTATCATCTCGCTTTTTATGTTTGACAGCTTCATCGGGTATGCGATAGTTGTTGCGTTTCTTGCAATGTGTATTCTTTTGTCAAAGGTACCTTTTTCATATATGGTAAAAGGACTTAAGGCAATATTTATGATACTTATGTTAACCGTTGTTATTAACATGCTTATGACACCGGGCGAGCCGATGGTATCATTTTATAAATTAACAATTACAAAAGAGGGCTTCAGACAGGCTATATTTATGGCTTTGAGACTTATACTCTTAATCATAGGCTCATCGGTTATGACTTTGACTACAACTCCTAACAACTTAACCGATGCAATGGAAAGTCTTCTAAAGCCGCTTAAGAGGTTTAAGGCGCCGGTTCATGAAATTGCAATGATGATGTCGATAGCGTTAAGTTTTATCCCGATTCTTATCGAGGAGACCGACAAAATTATGAAGGCGCAGATGGCAAGAGGCGCGGATTTCGAAAATAAGAACCTGATTAAGAGGGTGAAAAGCTATGTGCCGATTCTCGTGCCGCTGTTTATATCAGCATTCAGACGTGCAGGCGACCTTGCAATGGCTATGGAGGCGAGGTGCTACCACGGTGGAGACGGCAGGACAAAAATGAAGTCGCTTAAGTATCAAAGA
Organism: Lachnospiraceae bacterium; assembly: GCA_004552595.1. Lineage (GTDB taxonomy): Bacteria > Bacillota > Clostridia > Lachnospirales > Lachnospiraceae > UBA2868. The sequence goes on from SFNX01000015.1 coordinate 22,421, forward strand.
ACCGATTACGTTGCCTATGCAATAAGTGTACTGTATATAGTGGCGGTAGTTGTGGTTTCGAGAGTGTTTAAGGTGTAGGGATGAGTCCGGTTATGACTTTGGGGTGATTAAGCCGTGCGTAGAATTATGTTAACTGTCGCGTATGATGGTACAAATTATTCCGGGTGGCAGATACAGCCGAATAAAGAAACAATAGAGGGAGTGCTTAATCGTGAGCTCTCCCGTCTTTTAAATGAAGAGATAAAAGTGGTCGGCGCATCGAGGACCGATTCGGGTGTCCATGCAGAGGGCGCGGTTTGTGTTTTTGACACAGAATCAAAAATTCCCGGCGACAAGTTCTCCTATGCGATTAACCAGACACTGCCGGAAGATATAAGGATAAGGAATTCGAAAGAGGTTGACATAACATTCCATCCGAGAAGGGTTAATTCGAGAAAAACTTACCGTTACAGAATCAGGCACGACGAATTTCCGAATCCGCTTGATGCAAGATATTCATATCACGTGTATACAAAGCTTGATATTGAGGCGATGAGAAGGGCGTGCGAGTTCATTAAGGGAAAGCATGATTTTAAGTCGTTTTGTTCGGTGCACACAGATGTTGATACGACGGTAAGGACAGTGTACGATGTGCATATCGATGTAACGCCTGATAAGAAGCTTCTGCAGATGAGCGGGCTTATGAAAAGTGCCGGAGAGAGCGGCGCTATGAGAAGTGGAGGAGAGAGTGCTGCCGGCAGGATACGTCCGGAGATTATTGATATATATGTGACCGGAAACGGCTTTTTATATAATATGGTAAGAATTATTGCCGGAACGCTTATTGAAGTCGGGCAGGGAAAGATAAAGCCTGAAGAGATCCCTGCGATTATTGAAGCGTGTGACAGAGAAAAAGCAGGGCCGACGGCACCGGCTAAAGGACTGACACTTATCGGATACAGAATGATGTGAGATATGAAAAATATTGGATAAAGTGGCATTTTATAAGGATTTTCGTGTTGACACACACGAATCCGTGTAATATAATAGAACACTGTGACAGGTAATCTGCGCCTATATGAAAGATGGAATTCATATAGCACCATAGCCCCGGTGATGCAGATTTCAGTGATATAGCCGATGCGATTTTTCGATAAGGCAAGGAGTGGTTTCGGTGATTTTCCACACCGAAGCGAATAGTAATTTTTTGGAGGAATGATATGAAGACATATATGCCAAATGAGGCTGCCATTGAGAGAAAGTGGTATGTTGTTGACGCGACAGGTCTTACTCTTGGACGTCTTGCTTCAGAAGTAGCAAAAGTTCTTAGAGGTAAGAATAAGCCAATTTTTACACCACATGCAGATACAGGTGATTACGTAATCGTAGTTAATGCTGAGAAGATCGTTGTTACAGGTAAGAAGATGAGTGACAAGATCTACTACAGACATTCAGATTATGTAGGTGGAATGAAAGAAGCAACTCTTAAGGAGATGCTTGATAAGAAGCCTGAGAAGGTTGTTGAATTAGCAGTTAAGGGTATGCTTCCAAAGGGACCTTTAGGACGTAAGATGTATACTAAGTTATTTGTATACGCAGGACCTGAGCACAAGCATGCAGCTCAGAAGCCTGAAGAGCTTAAGTTATCATAGGTCGTAAGGAGGTAGAAGAAATGGCTAAAGCAGCTGAAAGATATTACGGAACAGGTAGAAGAAAAAAATCTGTTGCTAGAGTATATGTAATGCCGGGTAAGGGCAAGATTACAATTAACAAGAGAGACATCGACGAGTATTTTGGACTTGAGACATTAAAGGTTATCGTTCGTCAGCCACTTGTTGCTACACAGACAGAAGGCAAGTACGACATCGTTGTTAATGTTAAGGGCGGTGGATACACAGGACAGGCCGGAGCAATCAGACATGGTCTTTCAAGAGCATTACTTAAGGTAGACGAGGAGTTCAGACCTACACTTAAGAAGGAAGGATTCTTAACAAGAGATCCAAGAATGAAAGAACGTAAGAAATACGGTCTCAAAGCAGCTCGTAGAGCACCACAGTTCTCAAAACGATAATAATCAAGAACTCACAAACCCTTGTAAACTCTGTGTTTGCAAGGGTTTTTCTTTGCCTAAAAATGGTATTTGTCGTGAATTTGGTGTGAATCATTTTTCATCGAGGATTGTCCTCTGCCAGACGAAAGCCCATATTGATAACAAGATTTTTTATGAAAAAATAAATGATTATTTACGTAATATGTAGTAAAATGGTTTTCAATGATGTTGTTTAAGGAGAAAATACATGGCTTGGTATGACGAGGCAGTTTTTTATCATATATATCCGTTAGGAATGACAGGTGCTGAAAAGCAGAATGATTATGGAGAAGTAAAGCATCGTCTTAACACGCTTGTTCCGTGGATTGAGCACATTAGAAATATTGGCTGTAATGCGCTCTACATAGGACCGCTCTTTGAGTCGGTAGGACATGGCTACGAGACAACAGATTATAAGAAGCTTGATTCAAGACTTGGTACTAATGAGGATCTTGCTAACTTTGTTAAGGAATGCCATAAGCAGGGAATAAGAGTAATATTAGACGGTGTATTTAACCATACGGGCCGTGACTTCTTTGCATTTAAGGATATTTTAAAGAATAGAGAAAACTCACAGTATAAAGACTGGTATTGTGATGTGAATTTTTACGGTAATAATTCGTATAATGACGGATTTTCATATGCGAACTGGGGCGGCTACGACCTCCTTATTAAGCTTAATCAGAGAAATCCTCAGGTTAAGGATTATATATGCGATGTAATCAGATTCTGGGTTAAGGAATTTGATATTGACGGAATCCGTCTTGATGCCGCTGATGTTATGGATTTTGATTATATGAAGGCATTGAGAAATGTTGCTAATGAGGTCAAGCCTGATTTCTGGCTTATGGGTGAAGTAATCCACGGAGATTACTCAAGATGGGCTAATGAAGGAACTCTTCATTCAGTTACTAATTACATGCTCCATAAGGCACTTTACTCAGGTCATAACGATCACAATTATTTCGAGATCGCGCATACAATCAAGTATGTCAACGATATGGTCGGCAACAACCTTAAGTTATATATGTTTGTTGATAATCACGATGTTGAGCGTATTTACACAAAGCTTAGCAATAAGGCGCATTTTGAGCCTGTGCACGTGATGCTTTACACACTTCCCGGAATTCCGTCGATTTATTACGGTTCGGAGTTTGCAATTGAAGGTCGTAAGGAGAAGTTTTCTGATGATTCACTTCGCCCTGAGCTTCATTATGATGATTATAAGGATGCAATCAACACAAACAAAAATACAAGATTAATCGCAACACTCGGAAAGCTCCATCAGAACATTAAGGCGCTTTGCTATGGCGATTATAAGCAGCTCGAGCTTAGGAATAAGAGCTTCGCTTATGCAAGAATTCTTGATGGAAAAAGTGTTATAATCACAGTTAGTAACGGCGATGAAGAAGATACAATGAACGTTGAGACAGCCGTTAATACGTGTGATGGTGCAAATTATGTCGGAGTGCTTTCAGGACGAAAGGCTAGTGTTATCGGCGGAAGAATTCAG
>SFNX01000087.1 GCA_004552595.1 Lachnospiraceae bacterium
GAGAATACGCCATCATCATTTACTACGATTCCTGAACCCTCCTGACCTCGATGCTGAAGTGCATACAAGCCATAGTAAATTGTACTTGCTATATTCTCATCTGGTTCATTTTTACAAAATGCGCCAAATACACCGCATTCTTCATGAATTGTGTCAAACATCTTTTCCTCCGGATGAACATGTTATTTTTTTAAGGCTGCCTCAATTAGTCCAAGGAATAGCGGATGAGGCTTATTTGGTCTTGACTTGAATTCCGGATGGAACTGGACACCGACATAGAAGTCGTTTTCCTTTATTTCCACTGTTTCAACGATATAATCATCCGGTGAAGTACCTGAAATTATAAGCCCTGCTTTTTCAAGCAATTCTCTGTATTCATTGTTGAATTCATATCTGTGTCTGTGGCGTTCGGAAATATCCTTTGCCTTGTAGCACTTATACATCATTGTGTCTTCCTTAACGCTGCAAGGATATGCTCCAAGTCTTAATGTGCCGCCTTTGTCTGTCTTGTCTGTCTGATCAGGAAGAAAATCAATAACATTATGTAGACCGTTCTCGCTAAATTCCCTTGAGTTTGCATCAGGTATGTTGCACACATATCTTGCAAATGAAATAACTGCAATCTGCATTCCGAGGCATATTCCAAGATATGGGAGATTATTTGTTCTGCAGTAATTTGCAGTAATAATCATTCCTTCGATACCTCTGTTGCCAAAGCCGCCGGGAACTATAACTCCGCTAACACCTTCAAGTGTTTCCTTAACATTTTCTTCCGTGATTTTCTCGGAATCTATCCATTTTATGTCAACAAAAGCTCCGAATTCGTAGCCCGAGTGGGAGAGTGCTTCCGCAACGGAAAGATATGCGTCGTGGAGCTGGACATATTTGCCGACAATTGCTATGCTGACATGAGTTTTTCTTGAATGAATTTTTTCAAGCATTTTTTCCCATTCATCCATATCGTTCTCAAAGTAATCAAGCCCAAGCTCTCTGCAGACAATCTTTGAAAAATTGCTCTTCTCAAGCATAATCGGAGCTTCATACAAAACAGGAAGAGTCATGTTTTCGATTACGCAGTCAGGCTTTAAATTACAAAACATTGCGATTTTCTTAAATATTGAATCTTCAAGAGGCTTGTCGCAGCGAAGAACCACGATATCAGGGTGAATTCCCATACCCTGAAGCTCCTTTACCGAATGCTGAGTCGGCTTTGTTTTATGTTCATCAGAGCCCGAAAGATACGGAACAAGGCACACATGAATGTAAAGTGCGTTTCCGATACCCACTTCAAGTCCGACCTGTCTTATTGCTTCTAAAAAGGGTTGGGATTCGATGTCGCCGGTTGTGCCGCCGACTTCTGTAATTACGATATCTGCAGAAGTTTCGTTTCCAACATTGTATATAAAAGATTTGATTTCGTTAGTAACATGAGGGATGACCTGGACTGTTTCACCGAGGTATTCGCCCCGACGCTCCTTGTTAAGGACGTTCCAGTAAGTTTTGCCGCTTGTAAGGTTAGAGTACTTGTTAAGATCTTCGTCTATGAATCGTTCATAATGACCAAGATCCAAATCTGTTTCCGCTCCGTCTTCAGTCACGTATACTTCACCGTGCTGGTATGGACTCATCGTACCGGGGTCAACGTTGATATACGGGTCAAGCTTTTGCGCAGCCACCTTGTAGCCACGTGCTTTTAGCAATCGACCAAGCGAAGCAGCGGTAATTCCTTTACCAAGTCCTGATACAACACCACCGGTCACGAAAATATACTTCGTCTGTTTTCCTTTCATATCTTCCCTCCATATGAATTTGTCATAAAAAAAGAGACGCTTACTTAACGGGCGTACCCGTTTAGTAAACGTCTTTGTTCGTATCGTATAATAAATCGCGCCTTGTAATTTGTCAAGTGCGTTAAAACTAAGTTTACAGATAGTTTCTGAAGCATTAGTAAAAATTTCACAAATTCAGATGCTTAAATTTGTAATAGGATATTTAAAGAGAAAGTGGATGGTTACACTCGAATAAAAAAAGTGTTGACAACAAAAAATATTGGTGATATTCTTCTGTATGACAACGAGGTCGCGGAAATAGTTTCTGCGACCTTTTTCTGTTTTTGATATTATAAATGTAATCCTAAGTTTTCCTTATGACAACGAAGTCAGATAAAGAGAATCCGATTCTCTTTATTTGGCTTCGTTTTCATTTAGGAACGCGAAAACATTTGTAAGGTGTTGCAGAAATGATTTGGAAAGATAAGTCATGGATACGACTAAAAATAACGAGGAGGGAAAATTCATGAGTAATGTAACAGAACAATTTTCATCAATGGTATTTGATGATGCGACGATGGAAGCACTTCTTCCTAAGCAGACCTACAGAGCTTTACAGAAGACAATCAAGAATGGTGCAAAGCTCGATGAGGCTGTGGCAACAGTTGTGGCAAATGCTATGAAGGACTGGGCAATCGGTCTTGGTGCTACACATTATACACACTGGTTCCAGCCAATGACAGGTGTTACTGCTGAGAAGCATGACAGCTTTATTTCACCAAAAGATGGTGGAAAGATAATTATGGAGTTTTCTGGTAAGGAGCTGATGCAGGGTGAACCTGATGCGTCTTCCTTCCCATCGGGTGGCATCCGTGCCACATTTGAAGCAAGAGGATATACGGCTTGGGATGCGACGAGCTATGCTTTCGTAAAAGAAGGCGTCCTCTATATACCTACAGTATTCTGCTCATATGGCGGCGAAGCTCTTGACCAGAAAACTGCTTTGTTAAGATCAATGGAAGCAATATCAAAGCAAGCCGTCAGAATACTGAGACTTTTCGGAAACGAGGAAGTAACACAGGTTAAGACAACAGTTGGTCCTGAGCAGGAATACTTCTTAGTAGATAAGGAGTTATACGATCAGAGAAAGGACTTAATTTATACAGGAAGAACACTTTTCGGATGCAGAGCACCAAAGGGGCAGGAACTTGACGACCATTACTTTGGAGCAATCAAGCCAAGAGTTAAGGCTTATATGAAGGAGCTCAATGACGAATTATGGAAGCTTGGTGTTTTGGCAAAAACAGAGCATAACGAGGTTGCACCGGCCCAGCATGAGCTTGCACCTGTGTTCTCAACGACAAATATTGCATCAGACCATAACCAGCTTACTATGGAAATTATGCAAAAGATTGCTAAAAAGCACGGTATGGTTTGCCTTTTACATGAGAAGCCATTTGCAGGCGTTAACGGTTCGGGTAAGCATAATAACTGGTCAATTTCCACTGATACAGGAATTAATCTATTAGATCCGGGTGAGACACCTTATGAAAATGCACAGTTCCTCTTATTCTTAGCAGCAGTAATTAAGGCTGTTGATGAGTACCAGGATTTAATAAGGATTTCCGTTGCATCAGCGGGAAATGACCACAGACTCGGAGCTAACGAGGCACCGCCTGCAATCGTATCAATGTTCCTTGGAACAGACCTTCAGGCAGTTGTAGATGCGATTATGACAGACAAGCCTTATGCAAAGGGCACTAAGGAGACAATCAAGCTTGGCGTTAACACAATTCCAAAGCTTCCAAAGGATACAACAGACAGAAACAGAACTTCACCGTTTGCATTTACAGGTAATAAGTTCGAGTTAAGATCTCTTGGTTCATCTGATTCAATTTCATGCTGCAACACAGTGCTTAACACAGCTGTAGCTGAAGTACTTGATGAGTTTGCTACTCAGCTTGAAAAGGCAAAGGATTTTGAATTGAAACAGCACTTCATAAGCTCGTTCAGAAGACATTCAAGGAGCATCAGAGAATCATCTTTAACGGCGACGGATATGATGAGACATGGGTTAAGGAAGCTAAGAAGAGAGGTCTTTCTAACTTAAAGACAACTCCTGATGCGTTGGCACACCTTCTTGATAAGAAGAACGTTGATCTCTTCAAGAAGCACAACGTATTCTCAGAGGTAGAGCTTGAAGCAAGACATGAAGTAAAACTTGAAAATTACTCAAAGATTATTCACATTGAAGCGCTTACAATGCTTGATATGGCTAACAAGGATATTCTCCCTGCAATGAGCAGATTCACAGCTGAATTAGCAGATGCTATCGCAAAAAAGAGTGCCGCTAAGATACCTGCTGAATACGAAAAGGGAACTCTTAAAGAGGTTGCAAATCATCTGGACGCCATGTACAAGGCTGTTAAGAAGCTTGAAGCAGATGAGGTTAAGGGTGTTGACATCACAGACGTTGTTGAACTTGCTGACTTCTGCAGAGACGTAATCATTCCTGATATGGAAGAGGTTAGAGCTCATTCAGATGCTATGGAGATGGTGGCTGATGCAAAGGTATGGCCATATCCATCATACGGAAAGTTACTTTTCGGAGTTAGATAATAGCTTAACCTTCGAAGTAATAACAAATTACGTTTCGGGGTTAGATAAAGTAGATTTAATGTATGGGATAAATGATATTCGAGCGAGGACTCCTCGCGATTATGTCGGCCAAAGGTTGACATAATTCGCGAAACCGCAGTCCGAATGTCGTTTAGCCCAGAAACCAAATAATTAATTAATTAAACTGCAATGGGGCAGATACCTTCTAAGAGATAGAGAAGGTATCTGCCTTTATGCATAAATTAAAGTGATGGGACACCCCAACACAAATTTTTGAGGAGGAAGATGTTATGGATATTCAGATTTTAGAAGGCGTGAGAAGCGAAGTAATGGGCGTCTGGTTCTTAATCGGTGCAGCGCTCGTGTTTTGGATGCAGGCCGGCTTTGCAATGGTTGAGGCAGGCTTCACAAGAGTCAAGAATACAGGAAATATCATAATGAAAAACCTTATGGATTTCTGTATCGGTACTGTAGTTTTCATTCTTATTGGTGGAGCACTTTTACTTGGTGAAAACACACTTGCAGGATTCTGCGGAAGACCTGACTGGCAGATTATCACAAACTATGCAGAGTTTGACTGGGCCAGCTGGATTTTCAACTTAGTATTCTGTGCAACAACAGCAACAATTGTTTCAGGTGCAATGGCTGAGAGAACAAAGTTCTTATCATACTGTATTTACTCAGCAGTTATCTCAGCAGTTGTATACCCGATTGAAGCACACTGGATCTGGGGACCTGATGGATGGTTAACATCAATGGGATTCCATGATTACGCAGGTTCATGTGCAATTCATATGGTTGGTGGTATCGCAGCATTGATTGGTGCAATCATATTAGGACCTCGTATCGGTAAGTTTGTTAAAGGCAAAGACGGAAAGATTCAGGTAACTGCTTTCCCTGGTCATAACATTGCACTTGGTGCACTCGGTGTATTCATCCTTTGGCTTGGCTGGTATGGATTTAACGGTGCAGCAGCTAAGGATGGAGCTGAACTTGCTTCAATCTTTGTAACAACAACAATTGCTCCTGCAACAGCAACAGTAGCATGTATGATTTTCACATGGATCAAGTATGGCAAGCCTGATGTTTCAATGTGTCTTAACGCATCACTTGCAGGTCTTGTAGCAATTACAGCAGGCTGTGATGTTACAGATGCACTTGGCGCAGCAATTATCGGTATTGTTGGTGGTTTACTTGTATGCTTCGGCGTATGGTTCTTAGATCACAAGTTAAGAATTGATGACCCTGTTGGTGCAGTTGCAGTTCACATGCTTAACGGTATCTGGGGTACACTTGCGGTTGGTCTTTTTGCGACAGATACATCACCTGCAATGAAGACAGCAGGAATTCAGAATGGTTTATTCTACGGCGGCGGTTTTGAACAGCTTAAGTTACAGTTTATCGGTTTTGTGTCAGTTGCAGGATGGGCTGTAGTAACAATGGTAATTGCATTCCTTGTAATTAAGAAGGTCTTTGGATTAAGAGTTTCAAGAGAAGAAGAAATTATCGGTCTCGACAGCACAGAGCATGGTCTTCCGACAGCATACGGCGGATTCCAGCTTGCTCCTGAACCATTTATCGATGATGCAGGCGTAGTAATTGTACCGGGTGATACACCAATGGCAGAGGCAGTAGAAGTTACTCAGGTTCCAAGCTTTGAACCGGTATCGGAAGAAACTCCTGCAGGCGCAGTGAAGATTTCTAAGATTGAAATTGTTTGCCGTGAGTCTAAGCTTGAAAGACTTAAAAATGCAATGGTTGACATCGGAATTACAGGTATGACAGTAAGCCACGTACTGGGATGCGGTGTACAGAAGGGTAAACTTGAGTACTACAGAGGTATTCCGGTTGAAGCTTCATTACTTCCTAAGGTACAGGTTGATATCGTAGTATCAAAGGTCCCTGTTTCAGCAGTTATTGAGACAGCTAAGAAGGTTCTTTATACAGGACATATCGGAGACGGTAAGATATTTGTTTACAACGTTGAAAATGTTGTTAAGGTACGTACCGGAGAGACAGGATACGATGCCCTTCAGGATGTAGAGTAATACTGATAAAAAATGTGTGGCATGGGTATTAATCATACCCATGCTCCACACATTAAATAAATGCAAATTTGCATAAAAATAATTTTTGGAAGGAAGACAAGATTATGTGTTCAATTATGGGAATAGCCGGGAAGGATATAACTCCTGAGCAGTTTAAAGAATGTATTTTAGAGACAACTTCAAGAGGTCCTGACGCTTTAAAAATCGTTGAGACAGATAAAGGCATTTTAGGATTTCAGAGACTATCAATTATGGGACTCACAGATGCGGGAATGCAGCCGTTTTATCTTAACGGAAAGTATGTTGTCTGCAACGGTGAGTTATACGGTTTCAGACCGATTAAAGACGAACTTTTGAGTAAGGGATATTCATTTGAATCTGATTCAGACTGTGAAATCATTTTACCTATGTATGAGCAGTACGGAGTCGATCTTTTTGCAAAGCTTGATGCAGAATATGCCCTTATTATTTATATAGAAGAAACAGGCGAGCTTATAGCAGCAAGAGATCCGATCGGAATCAGACCTTTGTATTACGGTTACACAAAGGCAGGCTCAATTTGCTTTGCATCAGAGCCAAAGGCACTTGTTAAAATCTGCGATAAGATTATGCCTTTCCCTCCGGGACATTATTACAAGGACGGACAGTTTGTATGCTACAGAGACATCTCTAAGCATACGGAAGTTATTAAAGACGACGTTGAAACAGCTTGCAAAAACATCCACGATAAGTTAGTTGCGGGAATAAAGAAAAGACTTGATTCGGATGCACCTGTCGGATTCCTTTTATCCGGAGGACTTGATTCATCTCTTGTATGTGCAGTTGCACAGAAGTTTTCCGATAAGCCTATAAAGACATTTGCAATCGGAATGGAGAAAGATGCTATTGACTTAAAGTATGCAAAGCAGGTTGCTGATTTTATCGGATCAGACCATACAGAAGTGTATATGTCAAAGGAAGACGTATTAAGAGAACTTCCAAATGTTATCAAGCTTCTTGGTACATACGATATCACTACAATAAGAGCATCAATGGGTATGTACATGGTATGTAAGTATATCCATGAAAATACAGACGTAAGAGTACTTCTTACAGGTGAAATCTCAGATGAGATTTTTGGATACAAATATACGGATTTCGCACCATCCAAAGAAGAGTTCCAAAAAGAAGCAGAAAAGAGAGTTCATGAGCTTCACATGTACGATGTATTAAGAGCAGACAGATGTATTTCCGTTAACTCACTTGAAGCAAGAGTTCCTTTCGGAGATCTTGATTTTGTACAGTATGTAATGAACTTAGATCCACAGATTAAGCTTAACAATTATGGAAAGGGCAAGTACCTTCTTCGTCACGCATTTGAAGAAGACGGATGCCTTCCATACGACATATTAATGAGAGAAAAAGCTGCATTTTCGGATGCTGTCGGACATTCAATGGTTGATGACCTTAAGGAAAGAGCTGAGGAAATTTATTCAGATGAAGAATTTGCTAAGCGTATTAAGAAGTATACCTATGCGACACCTTTCACTAAGGAATCACTTATGTACAGAGAGTTTTTCGAATCATTCTATCCGGGACAGGCTGAGATGATTGTTGACTTCTGGATGCCTAATAAAGAGTGGGAGGGATGTAACGTTAACGACCCTTCTGCAAGAGTGCTTTCTAACTACGGTGCATCAGGACAGTAAGAATGATTTGATTTTAATAAGGAAGGAAAAAATATGAGCAGTTTATATGATCAGAGATTTGAGCATGATGCCTGCGGTATCGGTGCTGTAATAGATATTGATGGCAAAAAGAGTCATAAGGTAGTTGATGACGCCCTTTCAATAGTTGAAAAGCTTGAGCATAGAGCAGGAAAGGACGCAAGTGGAGAAATCGGTGACGGTGTTGGAATTATGGTCCAGATTTCTCACAAATTTTTTAAAAAAGTCAGCAGGGAATTAAAAATTGATATAGGCTCTGAAAGAGACTATGGAATTGGAATGTTCTTCTTTCCTAAGGACTCAAAGGAGCAGCGTAAAGCTATGCGATTATTCGAGGTTATCTGTCAAAAGGAGGGCGTCGAATTTTTGGCATGGAGAGAAGTACCTGTTAATGAAGAATGTCTTTCAAGTAAAGCACTTGATTCAAAGCCTTCAATATACCAGTGCTTTGTTAAGAGAAGAGGAGACATTGAGAAGGGCCTTGATTTTGACAGAAAGCTCTACATTATAAGACGTGTATTTGAGCAGAGTTCAGAGGGCACATATGTATGCTCTTTCTCATCAAGAACGCTTGTATATAAGGGCATGTTCCTTGTAGCACAGCTTCGTAATTTCTATAAGGACCTTCAGAGTGAAGAGTATGTTTCTGCTATTGCAATGGTTCACAGCCGTTTCTCAACGAACACAATGCCTAGCTGGAACAGAGCTCATCCTAACAGATTTATATTACACAACGGTGAAATCAATACAATCCGTGGTAACGTAGACAGAATGCTTGCAAGAGAAGAGACAATGTATTCAGAAGTTCTTGCAGATTCAATTGACAAGGTTTTACCTGTTATTTCACAGTCAGGCTCAGACTCTGCAATGCTTGATAACACACTTGAATTCTTAGTTATGAGTGGTGTTCCGATGCCGCTTGCAATTATGATGATGATTCCTGAACCATGGAAGAACGACGACGGAATGAGCCGGAAAAAGAGAGATTTGTATAGATATTATGCAACAATGATGGAGCCATGGGATGGCCCTGCGGCTATTCTTTTTTCAGATGGAGATACTGTCGGCGCCGTACTTGACAGAAACGGACTTCGTCCGTCAAGATACTACGTTACAAAGGACAATAAGCTTATATTGGCATCGGAAGTCGGTGTACTTGATATAGACCCTGAAAATATTAAGGTTAAGTCAAGACTACAGCCGGGAAAGATGCTTCTTGTTGATACTGTTAATAAGCGCATTATTTCAGATGAAGAGTGCAAGGAATATTATGCTATGAAGCAGCCATATGGTGAGTGGCTTGATTCACATCTTGTGACTTTATCTGAGCTTCCGATTCCAAATCAGAAGGTTGCACATTATGATGATGAGACAAGAGAGCGACTTTATAAGGCCTTCGGATATACTTACGAGGATATCAAGGAAGCTATTATTCCTATGGCAACAAACGGCATTGAGGCAACTGCTTCAATGGGTATTGATGTACCGCTTGCTGTTTTATCTGAAAAGCATCAGCCATTGTTTAACTACTTTAAGCAGATGTTTGCGCAGGTAACAAACCCGCCTATTGATTCACTTCGTGAGGAGGTTGTTACTGATACAACTGTTTATCTTGGTTCTGATGGTAATCTGTTAATGGAAAAGCCTGAAAACTGTAACGTGCTTCAGATTAATAACCCTATTCTTACAAGTGTAGACCTTATGAAGATTAAGCATATGAATAAGCCTGGCTTCCATGTTGAGACAGTATCGATTCTTTACTATAAGAATACTTCTCTTGAAAAAGCAGTCGATAAGCTTTTCATAGAGTGCGACAGAGCATATAAAAAGGGTGCAAATATTATCGTCTTATCTGACAGGGGCGTTGATGAAAACCACCTTGCGATTCCTTCGCTTCTTGCTGTATCAAGTATTGAGCAGTACTTAATCAGGACAAAGAAAAGGACGGCAGTTTCTATTATTTTAGAGTCTGCAGAGCCAAGAGACGTACATCATTTTGCAACACTTTTAGGATACGGCGCACGTGCTGTAAACCCATACCTTGCACAGGAATGTATTGCTGACCTTATTGACAAGGGAAGACTTGATAAGGATTATCATACTGCAATTGAAGATTATAACAATGCAATTGTTCACGGAATTGTTAAGATTGCATCAAAGATGGGTATTTCGACACTTCAGTCATATCAGTCGGCACAGATTTTTGAGGCAGTAGGTATTTCAAAATCGGTAATAGATAAATATTTTACAAATACTGTTTCACCTGTTGACGGAATCGGATTATCAGAAATTTCTGAGGACGTTGAATACAGACATAACCAGGCATTTGATCCGCTAGGACTACATGTTGATGAGACGCTTGAGAGTATCGGCGAACATAAGTTAAGAAGCGGTGAAGAGGCAGAAGAGCATATGTACAATCCAAAGACAATTATTGCTCTTCGTGAGGCTACACATTCAGGCTCATATGAAAAATTCAAGGAGTATTCTGCATTAATTAATGATGAGAGAAAGCTTCGTAATTTAAGAGGACTTCTTGATTTTGAGTATGATAAAAAGGGTGGAATCCCGCTTGAGGAAGTTGAAAGTGCTTCGGAAATTGTTAAAAGATTCAAGACAGGTGCAATGTCATACGGCTCTATTTCAAAAGAGGCACATGAATGTATGGCAATAGCTATGAACAGGCTCGGAGGAAAGTCTAATTCAGGTGAAGGAGGAGAAGATCCTGAGAGATTTGATTCCGAGAAATGTTCAGCAATTAAGCAGGTTGCATC
>SFNX01000016.1 GCA_004552595.1 Lachnospiraceae bacterium
TGATTTGATGTAAAAAGTAAGGTAGCCCGACAGGGGAACTGGCGGGCTACGATGAGGGGAGTATAAATAATTAATAAGGGGTTGCAACTGAACACCATTGAAGGGTTGGTGCCCAATCACAATACTGATTATATTTTCAAAAATAGCATAAATCAAGGCTTTTTTGAAAATAGTAGCGAACTTTTTTTGCGACACAAGTTCTTGTAGAAAATTATGTAAATCACATTTTTGACTCAATCGGTCGGTATACATAACCCCTGATAAATCGCATTATGTCAATTTCGAGCGCGTTATTTTTAATTAAATTTTGTAAAAAATTTTGAGATTTTTCGTAATTTTACACCAATAATCTATGAAATAATCACTTTTTTTAAGAATAATATCCTAAAATAACTATTAATTTACTCTAGAACACCTTACAATCTCTTCCTTAATCCCTTAGGATAATGATTTTTCATAATGGAATTTGTCAATTTGCCCCAGCCAAGCGGATAAATTCCGGCAAAGACAACATACCACCCGGGCAAATCCCCATCAAAATTAAATGTCTCTCCGGCAATATATTTTTTTGCTTCATCTCCATCGGGCTCTAAAATACATGCCCTCTTTACATCGTAACAAGAAAGGCACTTCGCAAGCGCATGTCCCGGCTCAAAACGGTTTTTAAGAATTGTACCAAGATGAAGCCCCGGCCTTAACACCTTAAGCCCGTCAAGCTTCGGGCATTCCTTCGGAAGTAAATAAACCCGGTCCTTGAACCTCGTGATTTTTCGCTCCTTAATATACTCTTTAAAATCGCTCTCTTCAGAAAAAGTCTCATCAAAAAACTTATACATTTCCTTAAGGTCAGCTGCATCCTTCTTAGAAAGCTCAGGCTCAAAGCCACCTAAAGGCATTACTTTATTTACTGCCTTATCCTCATGGCATCCGCTTTCTTGCCCGCTCATCCTTCTTTTCTTGACCAGTTTACATAAATAGTGTCCTTCGCAATTTGCTTCATGCGGAAAAATACGAATCCCTACACTCTCATACTCACCCGCAGCAAATCCTGACCTCATGCCTTCAAATTTTGTCATTTCCCCAAGGCTAAATTCCTCGTGTCTTTCAAGAAAGTTCACAATCTGCAATTCGTTTTCTTCCTTGGAAAATGTACAGGTCGAATAGCAAAGTGTGCCATTTTCACGAAGCATTTTAGCCGCTTCATCCAATATCCATTCCTGACGTTTCGCACAATTTGCAACATTATCAAGCGACCATTCGTTTATTGCAACGTCGCTTCTTCTAAACATTCCTTCCCCGGAGCAAGGCGCGTCTACAAGTATTTTGTCAAAAAATCCGTAAAAACGGTCTGAAATATTTCTCGGATCTTCACTTATTACAAGTGCATTTCTGACACCCATTCTCTCGATGTTTTCAGATAGGATTTTCGCTCTGTCAGGCATTATTTCATTCGAAACAAGAATGCCTTCTCCTCTAAGTAAAGCTGCAATCTGTGTGCTCTTACCACCGGGAGATGCACACAAATCCAGGACACGATCGCCCGGTCTTATGTCCATATAGGCAACCGGCGCCATTGCCGAGGGTTCCTGGATATAGTAAGCTCCCGCCTCATGAAGCGGATGTTTTCCCGGCCTTATCTCATTAAATTCATCATTATTCAGAAAGTATCCATTGTCACACCACGGAACCTTTTGCCAATTCGCAATTAATCCATCTCCAGCCCCCAAGGCGTCTAAAAATCTACTCCCCACATCGCCCAAAGTATCTGTGTCACCCGCGCTGTCCAAAGGGATGTTCCCCATTGCAAAAGGACCGTCGCCGCGGAAAAAGGAGCTTAGACGGATTCCCTTAACTTCAGAGGTTTCGTACGAGGCGATAAACGCCTCGTACGAAACCCCTAGATACTCTTTCATTCGTATTTTAAATTGTTCCGGTAAATTTATATTACTCATCAAACCTTTAAGTTAGCTGACTCCTCGCCCTTTGCATCAAAGCTGTAATCCTTTCCTGGAAGGACAGCGTTTAAGATGATACCTACAAGTGAACCGACTGCAAGTCCTGAAAGTGAAATGTTGATTGCTCCAATTGTAAAGCTGATAGCTCCTACTGATGAATAGCTGATTCCGATTGAAAGAACAAGGATAAGCGCTGCGATAATAACGTTACGGTTGTTCTTGAAATCAACATTGTTCTCAACTACGTTTCTGACGCCGACTGCAGAAATCATACCGTAAAGAACGATTGAAACTCCGCCGACTGTTGCTGCTGGCATTGATGATACAAGTGCCGCAAACTTAGGTGAGAATGAGAAAATAATTGCAAAAATTGCAGCAAGTCTTATTACCATTGGGTCATAAACCTTTGTAAGGTTAAGAACGCCGGTATTTTCACCGTATGTAGTGTTAGCCGGTGCGCCGAATAATGAAGCAAGCATTGTTGCGAGTCCGTCTCCAAGAAGTGTTCTGTGAAGGCCCGGCTCTTCGATGAAGTTCTCTCCTACTGTTGAAGAGATAGCTGACATATCACCGATATGCTCAACGATTGTAGCAATTGCAATTGGCATAATTCCGATAATTGCGGTAATCATTAAGCTTGAATCAGGATTTGAGAATATTGAAAATACTGTATCCTGCATTGCAAAAGGAAGTCCAACCCAAGCTGCTTCCTTAACTGCAGTAAAGTCAACCTGACCACAAATTACACCAACAATATATGATGCAACAACACCAAGGATGATTGGAATAATCTTGATCATACCCTTGCCCCAGATGTTACATGCAACAATAACAACTATAGCAACTATTGCTACAAACCAGTTAGCTGAACAGTTATTAATAGCTGATGGTGATAAATTAAGACCAATGGCCATAATGATTGGGCCTGTAACGATAGGTGGGAAGAACTGCATAACCTTCTGAACACCGAATGCCTTGATAAGTCCTGCAATTACTAAATAAAGCAATGCTGCGAAGAATACTCCGAGACATGCATATGGGAGTAATTCTCTCTCTCCGTTTGGTGCAATAGCTGCATATCCACCGATAAATGCGAAGCTTGAACCAAGGAATGCAGGAACCTTTCTTTTAGTAAGAAAATGGAAAAGTAATGTTCCAAGACCTGCAAATAAAAGTGTTGCCGATACTGATAATCCGGTAAGTGCCGGTACAAGCACTGTCGCACCAAACATTGCAAACATGTGCTGAAGTCCTAACAATAGGACCTTTGATGTGCCAAGAGTCTTCGCGTCGCGTATTCCCTCAGCGCCGATTTCGTTTCTAACATCTGACATAGTAGTCCCTCCCATATATATTTATTACTTCCGTAAAAAAGGCTGTCCATTTCTGAACAGCCTCTTTACTATTCTTATATATTCTACAAGATATAGTGTATCATTTCAATATAAAAATCTACATATTGCGAAAATTATTCTGCTTTCGCTTCTTCAACCGTGCCAAATGCCTTCTTTAATACAGCAACCGTACTAATCATAAGTGCAATACCAACAATCAGGCTGATTACTGCGTTCTTAGTAACACCTGCAATAATGTATGTAATGCAGCTGACTACAGCACATGTGATTGCATACGGAAGCTGTGTTGACACATGGTTAACGTGATTACACTGTCCTCCGGCAGATGCCATAATCGTCGTATCTGAAATCGGTGAGCAGTGGTCACCACATACAGCACCGGCCATACAGGCTGAGATTGAGATAATCATCATTGTTGCATCTCTTCCCTCAAATACTGCAACTACGATAGGAATAAGAATTCCGAATGTTCCCCATGATGTACCTGTTGCAAAAGCAAGTAAGCATCCAACTATAAAGATGATCGCAGGAAGCATTGTAACAAGTCCGCCTGCCGCAGATTCCATAAGTCCAGCAACATATTCCTTAGCACCGAGTGAATCTGTCATTGACTTAAGTGTCCATGCAAATGTAAGAATAAGTATTGCAGGAACCATAGCCTTAAATCCTTCAGGAACGCATGCCATTGAATCCTTGAATGAAAGCACCTTTCTGTATGCGTAGAACAGTACTGTAATTAAGAATGCAAAAAAGCTGCCTAACATTAATCCAACTGACGCATCAGAATTTGAGAACGCCTCGACAAATCCGATTCCTTCCCCTGAGAAGAATCCACCGGAGTAAATCATACCGATTACACAGCAGATGATAAGTGTTACTACCGGTAATACAAGGTCTATTACTTTTCCGTTTTCATTTCCCTTTTCATCATCAGCGCCGCCAAATACAATATCTCCTGTTGTGAACAAATCTCCGTTAATTGCATTTACTTCATGAGTTTTCATTGAACCGAATTCAACCTTCATGACTACCATTGTAACCATCATAACAATTGTAAGTAGTGCATAGTAGTTATATGGAATTGCCTTAAGGAAAACGGTAAATCCGTCTTCTCCTTCAACAAATCCCGAAACTGCTGCTGCCCAGCTTGATACCGGAGCGATAATACAGATAGGAGCTGCTGTTGCATCAATAAGATAAGAAAGCTTAGCTCTTGAAATATTCTGTCTGTCAGTTACCGGTCTCATAACCGAACCAACTGTAAGGCAGTTAAAATAGTCATCAATAAAAATCAAAGCACCAAGAAGTATTGTTGCCAGCTGAGCGCCAACTCTTGTCTTAATATGAGTTTCAGCCCATCTTCCAAATGCCTTTGAGCCACCGGCCATATTCATCATACATACCATAATTCCCAGAATTACAAGGAATACAATGATACCCATATTGTAGCCGTCTGTTAAAGAGCCAATAATTCCATCCTGGAAAATATGAATTACTGTACCTTCAAAGTTAAAGTTTGCGTAGAACAAACCACCGATTGCTATTCCGATAAAAAGTGAGCTGTATACTTCTTTTGTTATAAGTGCAAGTACAATAGCTACAATTGCCGGAACAAGCGACCAAAATGTTCCTGTCATTTTCTTCTCCTCCTGACTTTAAACTTTCCTCCCTATACCTTTAAGGTAAACGTCATTTAATTTCTTCTATATCAACACCTACAAGACCACCCCTGTAGAAATGTGCCCTTAACATCTTAAGGTATTTGGAAAACTCACTGACAAGTACATCTACATCAGTGTCGCCCTCAACAAGATGTTCGCGCAAATAGCCATCAGACATCCAGCGTATCATATCCACAACCTTCTGTACTACTACGTACTCTTCAAATTTGCTCGTGTCTGCCTGCTTATAAATTACATTGAACATGCTTTCAAGCGCGTAAGCATTTTCTCCGATTACAGCCTTTGCCTTTGCGTCTGTTTCATATTTTAATGAAGCAAGGAACTGCTGCATATAAGGATATATTTTCATTACACGGATTTTTGCCTGCTCCATCATCATCTGAAGCTCGAAAAAGTCTTTTTCGTACTTACTTACCGAAGTAGTAAATTCAAAGTTCATATACTTAATCGAGTAGTCGATTATATATTCATATAATGAAAGCTTATTTGTGAAGTAATGGAAAAGAAGCCCCTTTGAAATGCCTGCCTCTGTGACAATTACGTCTGTGCTTGCTTTTCTGTATCCGTTTAATGCAAATACTTTGATAGCCGCGTTTAAAATGCGTTCCTGTTTTTCATTTTTTATTTCAAAAAATTTCTCGTTCATGTATTACAAAAACTTCTCTTCAAAGTCCTTTCTCGTCATAGGTCTGCCAAAGTAATATCCCTGAATCATATGAACATTCATAGGTTCAAGTATTGCAACCTGTTCCGCCGTTTCAATACCTTCAACGCAAATCTTAACGTTCAACGCCTGTGCAAGCTCACCAATCATAGCAACGAATGCCTTAGCGTATTCATCACTCTCAAGTTCTCTTACAAACGTCTGGTCTACCTTGATTACATCAATCGGTATTTCTCTCACATGATTAAGTGATGAATATCCGGTTCCGAAGTCATCAAGCGCAATCTTAACACCAAGCTTTTTGATGCTGTCAAGAATCTTCTTCATTCTTACCATATCGTTGATTGCAAGAGATTCCGTAACTTCAAGAGTAAGATTTCTCGGATTAATTCCCGTTCTTGTAATAATTTCTTCTATTATATCTGCTATGTCATTCTGCAAAAGCTGAACAACCGATAAGTTAACATTAACCTTGTAATAAGGATGTCCCGATTCATTCCAGTGCTTAAGTGCAAGACACGCCTGCTCAAGTACATGGTTACCGATCGGATTTATGAGTCCTAAGTACTCTGCAAGAGGAATGAATTCTCCCGGTGATACAAATCCCAAATCGGATGAATTCCAGCGAAGGAGTGCTTCTGCACCACAGCACGGCTTTCCTTCCTTAGTAACATCGACAATAGGCTGGAAATATACTTCGAATTCCTGATAGTCGTTGGCAAATGCGTAGCGCATCGACTTTTCCATATCAAGTCGCTTTGTACTCTCGGCATCTGCTTCCTTAGAATATACGGATAATTTGTTCTTACCGGACTTCTTAGCCTGATACATTGCAATATCGGCTTTTTTAATAAGCTCCTGTACTGTATCCCCGTCTTCTGGGAATGTAACGATTCCGATACTTGATGTACAGTAGTAATCAGCGCCCTTTAAGAACCAAGGTTTATTAAATACAATCTGTATCTCTTCTTTAATTGTTTCGAACTTAGGATAGCTACTGCATGGAACGATAATTACGAATTCATCTCCGCCCATTCTGTAGCACGTATTTTCAATTCCCTCTATTCTTCTCATCGAATTGGAAATTGCCTTAAGCAAAACATCACCGTACTGATGTCCAAGTCCGTCGTTAATATGCTTAAAGTCATCAAGGTCAAGATAAATGATAGCCCCGGACCTTCCTGATGTCTTAGCTTCATCAATGTATCTTGTAAGGTCTCTCTCACAGCACATTCTGTTATATAAGCCTGTAAGGAAGTCGTTATTCGCCTGCTGCTCTATTTTCTGCTGATACATTTTCTTATCGGTAATGTCAAAAAGCGAGGTAAGCGATACTCTTCTTCCGTCAACCCACTGGATATATGTTGTGTTCATATCATACCAGCGGCGTCTTTCAGCATATTCTATTTCCATACATGATGTGCCGATTCTGCTTCGAACGTTGCCCTCGAATATTTCCTCAAGCTTTCCGTTCTCCATTTCCTTGGCAAATGTCGACTTACAGATTTTGTTGGCAATAAGAATCTTGCCTGTTTCAATGTCTCTTACATATATCGCACTTCCGACATTATCAAGAATCGCTTCAAGCGACTTATACGAACTTGCAATTGAATTACGCTGAAGTCTCTTTGTCAAAATGCTCTGAAGTACTCTGATTACGTCCGAGAGGAATTTGGATTCTTCCATCTTCCACTCTTTACAAGCCGTAGTATCTGCAAATATCGCATACATAATCGGGGCATGGTTCTGAATAATTGGTAAAACGACCATTCCCGTAATGTCCATAACATCCATCCAGTGTCGACTGATTTGGTCAATAGGCGTTTTATATGTAATTATCTGTGCTCTGTCACCAAATGAATGAAGTGTTTCAAAAGGAATCTCCTCAAATTCCTTATCTAGCGGATATGAATCTTCTCTGTAATATTCCGCAAGCACTTCAATCGAATCTCTGTTGGCAAGAGAAATAATATATGAATGCGAAATACCGACATATTCAGCAGCTTTTTTAATAACATTATTAGCAATGTCATCAAAAGGCTCATCGCTGTCAAGCATCTGGATAATCTCATTCATGCTTTGATAGCGTCTGACTGAATCGGTATCTAAAGTCTTCTCTGCATTAGATGACTTATCATAGCCCTTTAATATATCATCATACAGACCGCCATACATTCTCTTTGACGCCTGTCTTAATAAGTCTACCGACTTAAGAAATTCTGCTTCCGTAGTAAGAGTATGGAAATTTTTAACGGCATTCTCGTCATCGTCATTTTCAAGAATACCGCACACATACCAGCAAAATACCGGCTTTCCGGAAACCTTCACTCCTACCGATGCAACTTTAATATTGGAAAATTCTGTATCCTCAACTACCTGCTCTTCAAGCGATGAGCCAAGAACTCTTAATACCATTGACTCAATCTGAGTTGAAGACAACAAACCTAGGAGCCTGTCTATCTCAACCGGATCACCCGAAAAATCCGTAACCCTGTTAATTCCCTGTCCGTCGTTAGCCATACAGAACATGAACAGTCTTGTAACACTTGAATAAATGTCCTGAAACTGCTGAAGCTCCTTGTAATCAAGTTGTACACTAATTGATGAAACCCCCGAACCCATTTACCTTCGATCCTTTTTGTAATAACTTATTATACCGATAATACAGCTTATTACTGTATATATAATCCCCTGGCATATAATATACGGCACATTTCTCTGCGGATCCGCAATGTATGGAATATGTCCAAAGCTCTGCGAAATGAGAATCTTTCTCACCATGACAAACACAGGAATCTCAAACGGCTCGGCAGCAAAGAACATGATAATTCTTGGAATTACCAATGTTAAGGCAAAAAAGCAAATATAAGCTTTTTTCTTGCTCTCGAAAATAAACAAAAACATGAATCCAAATGAGACTCCGGCAATCCACAGCGGTACCGAAATTAACATGTTCTGAACAAACAGCGAAATATCATATGCTGTAATGTCAGAATGGAATATGCGTGTTGTAATAAGAAGTACAACAAATGCAATAACCATGTAAACAAGCGATACTATAAGTCCTGAAAAAAACTCCGATAAATATACGCTTGTTCTTGACATGTTCCTGGTAACAGAATCCTTGATATGCGGATCAGGATAAGTCCCGTACACAAGGTCTGCAAAAAAGATCGTTGCAATATACGGAATTGGGAAGCACCACGTTGCAAATGCCAAAACATTTGACCCGAGTACTCCGTCAATATTTGAACCGTAAATAAGTGTAAATGCCATGACGGCAAGATTGGCAATCAGACATATACCTACTACGCAAATGGCGAGTATTGCGGCCATCTTTGTCTTAAATGCCTTTTTTACTTCTCTAAAAATATACTTAACCATCTAAAAATATTCCTAACAAATTATTCATCCACACTATAGTTAGGTGCTTCCTTTGTAATGTGAATGTCATGTGGGTGGCTTTCCTTTAAAGCTGCTGCTGAAATCTTGACAAATTTGCCGTTTTCCTTAAGTTCTTCAATAGTATGGGCGCCACAGTATCCCATTCCGGAACGAATTCCGCCAATAAGCTGGAAAATAGTATCTTCTACTGAACCCTTATATGCAACTCGTCCTTCAACACCTTCAGGTACAAGCTTCTTAGCGTTTGTCTGGAAATATCTGTCTTTTGAACCGTTTTCCATAGCAGCAATAGAGCCCATGCCACGATAAACCTTGTACTTACGTCCCTGGAAAAGTTCGAACGTTCCCGGTGACTCATCACAGCCGGCAAAGATTGAACCCATCATACATACGTTAGCGCCTGCCGCTATAGCCTTAGTCATATCTCCGGAATACTTTATACCACCATCAGCGATAATCGGAATGCCGTAATCTTTAGCAACTTCGTAGCAGTCCATAATTGCAGAAATCTGTGGAACACCAATACCTGCAACAATACGTGTCGTACAGATTGAACCCGGTCCGATACCTACCTTAACAGTATCTGCACCTGCCTCGATAAGTGCCTTTGTTGCCGCACCTGTAGCAACATTGCCTGCAATAAGCTGAAGATCAGGATAAGCATCCTTAATCATATGAACGCACTTGATTACGTTAGCAGAATGACCGTGAGCAGAATCAAGAACTACAACGTCTACATGAGCCTTAACCAAAGCCTCAACTCTTTCAAGTACGTTAGCTGTAATTCCCAGTGCCGCACCGCAGAGAAGTCTTCCATTATCGTCCTTTGCTGAAAGAGGATACTTTATCTGCTTCTCAATATCCTTAATTGTAATAAGTCCCTTTAAGTTGAAATCGTCATCTACAATAGGAAGCTTTTCTTTTCTTGACTTTGCAAGTATTGCCTTAGCTTCGTCAAGCGTAACGCCTTCCTTAGCTGTAACGAGGTTCTCACTTGTCATACACTCCCTGATCTTTTTAGTCATGTCTGTTTCAAACTTAAGATCACGGTTTGTAATAATTCCGACGAGCTTTCTTCCTTCTGTAATAGGTACACCCGAAATTCTGAACTTTGCCATCAAATCGTCTGCATCCTGTAAAGTATGCTCTGCCGTAAGTGAAAATGGATCTGTAATAACGCCATTTTCCGAACGCTTTACCTTGTCTACCTCCTCTGCCTGGGCTTCAATCGACATATTCTTATGAATAATACCGATACCGCCCTGTCTTGCCATCGCGATTGCCATGCGATGCTCAGTAACTGTATCCATTCCCGCTGACATCATAGGAATGTTAAGCTTGATTTTCTTAGTGAGCATTGTCGAAACATCGACCTGATTACCGACTACATCAGAGTAGCCCGGTACGAGAAGTACATCATCAAAGGTAATGCCTTCAGAAATGATCTGACCCATAATATTTCTCCTTTTCTCTAATTAATATTCAAGTACTTTTCTAGGAAATAAGTTCTTTACCGCTGAAATAAATCTCTCATCCGGCTCAACATATACAAGCTCATCACCGTTCTCGCCATGATATACGATAACGTAAGGAGTTATACCTTCCTTATCGGAGCTAAAGTTTTTAACCTTTGTATTGTTGTTTCTATAGCGGTCAAGCTCATGTGAATTAAGCGGACACATGATTTCCATTTTATTTAAGTCATATGAAGCAAGTGATTTTCTCTTGCTTTTTGCAATGATTTTATCTACAGACAATTCCTTATTAAGGAGAAGATATTCAAATTCATAATCAGGATTCGGTATTACAAATATACCAACAATACCTAGCAGGGTTCCCCCGATAAGAAAAAGCGTGCTTCCTGTGATAAATGTCAGGAAAAACAACATTATTGCCAATACATACGAAACTATCTTCCACTTTTCATTCTGCCTCTACGATTGCTTCAACTTCAACAGTAGCATCAAGCGGAAGCTGATTGACCGAAACAGCCGACCTTGTATGTCTTCCGGCTTCGCCAAAAATATCAAATAAAAGCTCTGATGCGCCATTAGCAACTAAATGCTGTTTGTCAAATCCTGTCTTTGACGCAACAAAGCAAGTGATTTTCACTATCGACTTAACCTTATCAAGGTCTTTAAGGTGGGCTTTTAATGCGCTTACTACATTAATTGCGCAAAGTCTTGCTGCCTCCTTGGCTTCTTCAAGTGTTCTCTCTTCTCCGGCCTTGCCCGTGTATTGCATAACGCCTTCCTTAACAGGAATCTGTCCCGATACAAATACAAGATTTCCAGTCTGCTTAGTAGGCACATACATTGCCTGCGGTGAAGCTGCTACAGGAAGTTCAATCCCAAGTTCTTTAATTCTGTTTTCGATATTCATACTAAAATCCTCCTATATATTAAGAAGCTTTGTTGCAATTGCAAAATAAATCATAAGTGAAAGGGCGTCGACAATTGTCGTTATGAATGGGGACGCCATTACAGCAGGGTCAAATCCAAGTTTCTGTGCGAACATAGGAAGCGAACATCCGACAACTTTTGCAAAAATGACCGAAACTACAAGTGTGAGACACACAATAAGCGCTACTGTAATTCCAACGTTATCAATAATCATAATCTTTACAAAGTTCGCAGCTGCAAGAGTAATACCGCAAAGCACTGCAACTCTTATTTCCTTCCAGATTACCTTAAATATATCGGAAAATTCGATTTCATTAAGCGAAAGTCCACGGATAATTGTAACCGAAGCCTGTCCGCCCGCATTACCGCCTGTATCCATAAGCATTGGAATAAAACTTGTCAGCACAACATATGTGCCGAGTGCATTCTCATAATGCGTAATGATTTTGCCTGTAACCGTAGCCGAAATCATGAGAAGTAAAAGCCACGGAATACGTTTTTTCCACGTCTCAAAAACAGTAGTTCTTGAGTAAGGCTTATCGGTAGGCACGATAGCGGCCATCTTTTCGATATCCTCTGTAGCCTCTTCTGTCATGATATCGATAATATCATCGACAGTTACGATTCCTACAAGTCTGTCTTCGTTGTCTACAACAGGCATTGTCGTAAAGTCGTATTTTGACATAAGCTTCGCAACTTCTTCCTGGTCGGTAAGAGTGTTAACGCTTATGATGTTGTCATTCATGAAATCTCCGATAATCTCATCTTCGTTATGAAGAAGAAGATACCTTAGTGCAACCGTACCGATAAGGTGACGCTCCTTATCAAGAACATATGCAATATTGATTGTTTCTTTGTCGACACCTGTTCTCCTGATTCTCTCGATTGCCTGTCCGACAGTGAGAGATGCTTTCAAATCCACAAATTCGACTGTCATGATTGAACCTGCCGAATCGTCAGGGTATCTTAACAGGTGATTGATATCACGTCTCTGCTCAGATGAAACATTGGCAAGAAGCTTTTTAACTACTCCAGCAGGCATTTCTTCCATAAGGTCGGCAGCATCATCGGCCATAAGGTTATCTATGATGTTCGTTGCTTCCTTATCCGTAATAGATGTAATGATGCTCTGCTCAACTTCGATAGGAAGATATGCAAAAACATCAGCTGCAATTGATTTAGGAAGGATTCTGAATACCTTAACCTGTTGCTGCACATCCTCGATTTCCTCGAGAATTTGCGCTATATCTGCTTCGTTCCATTCCGAAAGTTCAGTTCGTACCGCACTATACTGTTTTTCCTGTATTAATGATAGTACTTCTTCTGTTGTCATAATGACCTCCTTTCAAATAGAACCATGATTACTTACTGACCCATAATCTGATTTGCGGCATTTAACAGATTCGGATCAATCTGCGGTGCCGTATCATTGCCGCCAAGTCCCAAAGCATTAAGTGTCTGCTCTGCTGCCGCTGCCGCCTGAGCTTCAGCTGCAAGCGTTGCCTGTGCCTGTGCCGCCTGCTTGTACTGTTCAGCATTTTCTGTCTGATCCGTAACATCCTCTGATGAAAACATCGGATTTCCGTCCTGATAGCTGTGTATACAATATCCGCCAAACGGGTTAACCATTCCTGTTGTAAGATACGGGCATGTGGCGGTTGCCATTTTACCGGTCTCTGAACACATCTGACCAAGTACAAGATTTCCTGCCACCGCTTCACCATTAATCATTCCCTCAAGTAATATGTCATGTCCGGGGCAAAGGTCAGTCGGCACTGAATCCTTATCCATAATTTCTGTTCTTGTCTGCGTACAGAAAACATTTGGTGCTTTTCCGGTGATGGCACATACTGTTGCCGAAACTACTCCTTCAGGTCTTATGAAATCCTTGTATTCAAGGTTTTCATGGATACGTCCCATAATTGCTTTCCAAAGATACTTGGCTGTATTAGTCTCTCCTGAAACCATGTGGACGTTATTATCATATCCTGCCCATGTTGAGCATGCATAATATGGTGTATATCCTGAGAACCATACATCAACATTACTCGTTGTTGTACCTGTCTTACCGGCAATCGCCATATTGCCGAAATTAACCTTAGCACCTGTACCTTTTGTAACTACGTCCTGCATTGCCGATGTAAGGCAGTAAGCATTTGATGCTTTCATAAACTGTCTTGACTTAACGGTATTGTCAATAAGTGTCTGTCCGTCATGGTCAACAATTGTAGTATAGAAACGAGGCTTGTTGTATACGCCGCCGTTCTGGATACCTGCAAATGCAGCCGTTAACTCAATATTTGTAACACCGTCCGTAAGTCCGCCAAGTGCTAATGACTGTGTAATATCAGAAGAAACACTTCCGTCCCACTCTGTTCTCTTTTCTACAAGAGTAGTAAAGCCCATGTTAAGAAGCATATCAAAGCCGACTCTTGGCGTAATATCTGTAAGTGCCTTAACAGTTACGATGTTAAGAGACTGTTCAATTCCGTATCTGTATGTACAAATACCTCTGTACGCGTCGCCGTACCAGTTTTTAACGGGACGACCGTTAGCATAATTGTATGGGGCATCAAGCTGTGTTGAGGCAAGTGTGTACTGTCCTGTCTCAAGTGCAGGCGCATATGCCGCAAGCACTTTAAAGCATGAACCCGGCTGACGCTTTGTATCTGATGCTCTGTTAAGAGTAAGCGAAGCTTCCTTTGTACCTCTTCCGCCGACTATCGCAAGTACATCACCATTTGACGGATCTATTATTGATACAGAAGACTGAGGCTGAGGAGTTAATGAAATATTTTCTGCAACAAACTCCCATCCCGGACCCTTAACTGCATTTTTATAAGTTTCAATGTCTTCCATTGCTTCTTCTTTGCTGCCATAAATCGAATTAAACTTGCTTGATCTGTTCTCTTTAAAGTAGCTTTCGAAGTTCTGTGTTGAGAAGTTCTTAGTTTCGCCCTTCTCATCTTCAAATGTCACCTGATACTTTAAGTACCATTTTACGTTTTCAGGATAATGCTCAGGGTTTTCAACTTCCTCATCACAGATTTTCTGGATTTTAGGATCCTGAGTAGTAAAAATCTGAAGACCTCCACTGTATAAAGTGTTGTAGGCCTGTGTCGGAGAATATCCAAGCTGTTCTTGCATATCCTTCATAATCTGGTCTACAAGTTCATCAACAAAGTATGAATAAATCGTATTCTTCTCGGTCTGTTCATCGACCTTCTGAATTCTTTCATACACAGGATCTGCCAATGCTTCCTGATACTCTGCATCAGAGATATACCCCTGCTGGTTCATCTTCTTAAGAACTTCCTCACGTCTGATCGCGTTATTCTCAGGATGTGAAATCGGGTTCCACTTGGAAGGGTTCTGCGTAATACATGCAATAACCGCACTCTCTGAAATATTAAGGTCAGAACACGGCTTACCGAAATATCTTAAAGATGCTGCCTGAACACCGAGTGTTCCCTGTCCTAAGTTGATAGTATTTAAATAGTTCTCAAGTATTTTGTCCTTATCAAGTGTTTTCTCAAGCTGGACAGCGCAATACTGCTCCTGGAATTTTCTCTTGAATTTATCAAGTACCGATGATTCCTCCGTCCACGTGATGAACACGTTATTCTTAAGAAGCTGCTGTGTAATTGTCGATGCACCCTGTGATAAATCTCCGCTTGTAAGTGCTTTAATTCCGGCTCTCATGATACCCTGGATATCAATACCGTTATGGTCATAAAATCGCTCATCCTCAATCGCGATAAACGCATGCTGCATATGCAAAGGTATTTTATCGAGCGTAACATACACACGGTTAGAGTTCTCAGCAACAAGCTTCGTTATCTGGTTGCCCTCTCTGTCATAAACTGTCGTCGAATAGCCGGCAGGTGTAACATCAACGTTAGAGATGTCAGGTGCCGTTGCAATAACACCCATAAACACACCGGTTCCGGCACACGCTCCGCATATACCTGCAAGGCATACAAAGAACACTAAAAGCTCAAAAAATGAAACTCCGAAAAGCTTTCCGACCTTAGTCGTGAAAGAACCTACCGAACGATATCGTTTTCTAATTGAATGTTTGCTAAAATAATTCATAAATCAATGCCTTTTATATAAAAAAATATAGTCATCCACAGTAAACCTAATTTAATAATTATAGCAAATTACTGGCAAAATGTCACAAGTTTTTGTTACAATAAATCATAAGAAATGCACAACGAGGTAAGCATAATGCCTAAAAGTATTTACTCCGGCGGTTCCTTTGAATTAGAAGAGAAAAAGTCAAGATTTATCGCTCACATTGAGCCTATCACTACTGAAGATGAGGCGACAAATTTTATACAGACGATGAAAAAGCAGTATTATGATGCAAGACATAACTGCTACGCTTTTGTAATAGGTGATAACAGTGAGATTGTAAGAAGCTCCGATGACGGCGAGCCATCAGGTACTGCAGGACGTCCTATTCTTGAAGTGCTGACCGCAGAAGGCGTTACAAATGCAGTATGTGTTGTAACAAGATACTTTGGCGGAACCCTTCTTGGAACCGGCGGACTTGTAAGAGCATATCAGGGTGCAACTAAAGGCGCGTTGAATAACAGTGTTATTATTGAGAAAAAAGAAGGAATTAAATTTAGTGTTTCATGCGATTATACTGATGTAGGAAAGCTTCAATATCATTTTTCAAGTAAAGACATACGTGTCCTTTCGTCCGATTACGGTGCTTGTGTTTCATTTAATATAGTCGTGGAATCTGACAGCTTTGAAGCAATTAAAAAAGACCTTACCGAATTAACCTCCGGCAGGGCCTTAATAAAAATAATCGAAAAATGCATGTTCGCTGATGCTGATAAAGACGTTTTAGTATATCCTAAGGATTAAGAACAATTTGCATTTTATCTTGCATCTTTTGCAACGAGGAAATTACAGTAAAATGTTGTAATTTTGCCTTCATTTCTTGTGCGAACGTCTGAGCTTAACTCTTTAATTATGCCATTGACATACTCATAATATTCCTTGAACGTATCACCGTCTTTTGAACTGATGCTGCCTAAAGTCTCAATTTCAATGACAAACTCCGCTTCCTTAGTCGTAATAAAATGTGAGGACACATTTATGGAAAAGTCACTGTAAAACTGAGCATAAAGCCTTGCAATCATGTAAATCGTAAATCTGATATTCTGCGCATACACGCGCGACTGACCGGCAAAAAGGCAGCTTTCAATGACCGAGGTGCTTATGCCGTCTGCAAGTGCTTTAAGCTCCTCAATGTCTTTTCGGATATTATCCTCGAATTTATCAATATCAAAAGAGCCTGTTGTTTGCATCTTAAGAATCGTTACGTAAATATCTTTAATAAATTCAAGCTTTTCTTTATCAGGTTCTTCGTCTCGTTCTGCAAGTGCTTTTACAAAGCAATCCGTAAGCTTAATGAATTTCGAATAGCTGCTCTGCTGCTTTTTAAGCGTGTTTTTAAGTGATTCTACCGTATTTTTAAGCTCATTCGTTTCGGAGCTTATCTGCTCTTCTCTGATGTTAATCTGTTCATTGATGATTGCAATCTCAATTGACTCTTTTACTTCCTCAATAATTTCATTAACATCCCACGGAGCTACATAGATTTTGTGGACCCGGTGTCTGTTTGAAAGCTTCGTAATCATAAGCGGGTCTACAACGTCGACGCATACATTAATGATAATCTGCGGAGATATCGCCCTTATTCTGTCGACAAGCTTTCTAAAACGCATGTCCGGTATATTAATGTCAAGCAAAAGAAGAAGCACCTTCTCCTTAGAGATTATTTCAAGTGCTTCTTCTCCTGACTTAACAATCAGCATTTCAATTTCCTGTTTCAAAAACTCTTCCTGAAATGAAGCTGCTATTTTTTCATTTGTCTGTAAATAGACGATTTTATTCATATGATTATTTCTTAGAAAGCTCTAACATAATCTTATTGGATCTTGCCACGAACTTTGTCATTTCTTCCGGTGACAATGGCTTATTGGCAATTAATGCAAGGTCATAAAGCTGCTCTGCAAACATTTTAGCGTTGGCAGAATCCATATGCTCTGAAATGTACTTAACGAGCTCATTCTGAGAGTTAAGAACAAGTGTAACACCCTCGCTGCCAAACATTCCCATATCCATTCCGGGCATTGAATACATCTTCATCATATCCTGCATACGGCGGCTTTCTTCCGAAACCGTAATCATTGAAGATGTGTCTTTATTTTTAAGCTTTTCAACCTTTACAGTAAGCTTATCATTTTTAAGAACTTTTCTAAAGAGTTTTTCGAGCTCGCCCTGAAGTTCTTCCATTGCTTTCTGGTCTTTCTTAGATACCTTTGACTTGAAAGCATCTGTTAAGTCCGCATCAATTCTTGCGAATTTGATATCCTCGTTCTTGGATTCAAGCTGCTGTACAAAAGGCTGGTCGATGTTGTGGGTAAGAATTACCGCATCCATCTTCTGCTTCTTAAACATATTGATGTACTGGCTCTGCTGCTGTTCATCAGTAACATAGTAAATAACCTTACGTGGTTCTTTTTCGCCGTCTTCTGCATCATTGACCGGATCAGTCTCAACCGCATTGCCGTTTTCATCGACAACCTCTGCTTCAACCTTTTCGCCATTTTCATCTGTTGCATTCTCATCTGTATCGATTGGCTTAACCTCAAGGCACTCAGGAAGTGTTAAGTACTTACCGTCAAGATTCTTAAATAAGATGTAATCTGTCATCTTCTCGCAGAATTTGTCGTCCTTTAAGCAGCCGAACTTGATGAATGGTGAGATGTCATCCCAGTATTTTTCGTATTCTTCTTTTTCAGTCTTACACATTCCGGCAAGCTTGTCGGCAACCTTCTTGGAAATGTAATCTGAGATTTTCTTGACAAATCCATCATTCTGGAGTGCCGAACGTGATACGTTAAGCGGTAAGTCCGGACAGTCGATAACGCCCTTAAGGAGCATTAAGAACTCAGGAATTACTTCCTTGATGTTGTCTGCTACGAATACCTGATTGTTGTAAAGCTTGATTACGCCCTCGATTGACTCATATTCCATGTTAATCTTAGGGAAGTAAAGAATACCCTTTAAGTTAAACGGATAGTCCATGTTAAGGTGAATCCAGAAAAGTGGCTCCTTGTAATCCATAAATACTTTTCTGTAGAAATCAAGGTACTCTTCCTTAGTACAGTCATTAGGATGCTTGCACCAAAGCGGCTGTGTTTCGTTAAGTGCAACCGGTCTCTTTAAAATTTTAAGCTTATCCTTGGCAGGTGTGATTTCCTTACCGTCATTGTCAAGCTTGGCATCCTCGTGGATTTCTTCAATTACTACATCCTTATCTGTCTTATCTTCTACATTTATTGTCTCATACTCAGGCTCAGCACCATCCTTCTCAAGATAGATGTTAACCGGCATAAATGAGCAGTACTTCTTGATTACTTCTCTTATACGGTACTCATTTGCAAATTCAAGTGAGTCTTCATTTAAGAAAAGTGTAATCTCAGTTCCGACTTCCTTTTTATCGCCCTCATCCATTGAGTATTCAGTTCCGCCATCACATTCCCAGTGAACAGGCTTTGCGTCCTTCTTATAAGACAAAGAGTCGATGTGTACTTCATCTGCAACCATAAAAGCTGAATAGAAACCAAGTCCAAAGTGTCCGATGATCTGATCGTCGTTTGTCTTATCCTTATACTTCTCTAAGAAATCCGTTGCACCTGAAAATGCAATCTGTGTGATGTACTCTTCAACTTCATCTGCATCCATTCCAAGACCTGTATCGATGAATTTAAGTGTCTTCTTCTCAGGACTTGCAATTACTCTAATTTTGTTTTCAAAACCATCAGGATATGAGTATTCGCCCATCATATCAAGCTTTTTAAGCTTTGTGACAGCATCACATCCGTTAGAAATAAGTTCTCTTACAAAAATGTCGTGGTCAGAGTAGAGCCACTTTTTAATGACCGGGAAAATATTCTCGGAATTAATTGAAAGACTTCCTTTTTTAGCCATAATTATTACTACCTCCACTACAATATATAATTGTCACTACTATATATGTGTCGCTTTGCCTAGGATTAAAGTGACAAGTAATAGGAACTAAGAATGTTCCTTAATCAACATGTATAACATTGTAAATCGGTATGAGCTTAAAGTCAATAAAAAATTAGCACTCATTTAAAATGAGTGCTAATAATTGTTCGATTAGTGTTAATATTATTCCTGTTCTTCCTGTGCAGCTTCTGTATCAGGTGTCTTGGAATCAACATCTGCCGCGATTTCCTCATCAAACTC
This sequence comes from Lachnospiraceae bacterium, assembly GCA_004552595.1. GTDB lineage: Bacteria > Bacillota > Clostridia > Lachnospirales > Lachnospiraceae > UBA2868. The sequence continues at coordinate 19,765 of SFNX01000016.1, forward strand.
TTCGAAAGCGAATTCCTCAGCCTTTTCCTTAGCCTCTGAATCTACTACTCCGACTCCGTCCTTAGCTTCTTTAGCCTTCTCTTTAATCTTCTCGGCAGCTTCTGAAACAGTCTTCACAAGTACATCCTTTGCATTATTTGCACCTTCCTTTAAAGATACATACTCGCGGCTGCTCATAATTGCTTCTTTTTTCTCTCTGAAGAAATCAGCTACGGAATCCTGCGCTGTAGTACCTGTTCCCGAAATTCCATCGTCGGTTCCATCATCCTTCTTAGCTGCGTCAATCTGAGATTTATTAAGATAATAATATACGCCTGCGCCTGTAGCTGCAGCAATTGCTGTTACTGTCAATAATTTACCAAACTTACCCATATCTACCTCCTATTAATAAAGATAAATTATATTCTAGTTTGTTTTGCCCGAAATTGCAATATTTACTCCGCCGGTCATCTCGGGCTACAATTTACCCTACAATTTACCCAATTTGCCCGCCGGCCATCACGCAATATGACAAATGCAAAATATAGTTGACAAACGTAAAAAATAGTTATAATATGTTATCAAAAATTAATAAGCATTAACCGGCCGCATTAACCGGCTGGTTAACAAAGCGAGGATACACTATGAGAAATTTGAAATTAAAATTCAGGAGGATCGAGCTTGAGATGTCTCAAAGTGAGCTTGCCAATAAAGCAGGTGTCACAAGACAAACAATCGGTCTTATTGAATCGGGTGATTTCAACCCGTCAATCAAGTTGTGCATTGCAATTTGCAAGGCACTTGACTGTAAATTAGATGATTTATTCTGGGAGGAAGAAAACGATGAGAAAAATAATTGATTTTTTGTTTAAAAATAAGAATTCAAACCTTGATGAACATCAGGAGCAGGTAATGTTAAAAATTGAGCACAACGGCTGCTGGTTCGCATTTTGGGGACTTTTTATTGCAATGACAATCGAGTCGCTTATTTATGGATTTGGCGAAATCAGAATACTGGCCGGTGAGTGGATTATATTTATGTGCCTTGCACTGTATTTAACCGTTGCAAGCATTAAGAACGGAATCTGGGACAGAAAATTTAAAGCCAACACTACTACCAATTTAATCTTTTCACTTATGGCCGGCGGATTTGTAGTCGTTTTTGAATTTTTTGTAATTTATAAAAGATATAGCGATTACCTGCTTGGCTCATTTGCAGCCGGCATTTTCACCGGGATATTTACTTTCATTCTTACATTTGTTATGCTTGAAGTGTGTACAAAATTGTACAAAAAGAAACGTAAACAGCTTGAACAAGAGGATGAAACAGAATGACAATATTAGGAAATATTTTATGGTTTATTTTTGGCGGATTTGTATCCGGGATTATATGGGTTCTATATGGAATTCTTTGGTCAATTACAATTGTTGGCATACCTATCGGAGCACAGTGCTTTAAGTTCGCAGGACTTGCATTCTTCCCATTCGGTAAGGAAGTAAGCTACGGTGGTGGCACAGTAAGCCTTATTGCCAACATCATCTGGCTTATTGTTACGGGAATCCCGATGGCAATCGGTAACGCGATATGGGGATGTATCCTTTGCATTACAATAATCGGTATTCCTTTCGGTAAGCAGTTTTTCAAGATTGCAAAGCTCTCGCTTATGCCTTTCGGAGCTACAATCTCATAACTTAAACATTAAAAAATTCTGCATATACGATTGTATATGCAGAATTTTTATGAAAATCTATGCCTCTGCGACAGAACTTCCTTCGAAAACCTTTCCCGGAACTATTACCATTTCGATGAGTGTCGTCTCCGGCTTTTCTATCTGGCTGATAAGTTTCTTAGCTGCCTGTTCACCGATTCTCTTCGTATCCTGAACAATTGTTGTAATCTGCGGTCTGAAGCACTTTGCAAGTGCGATTCCGTCATACCCTGCAACCGATATATCTTCAGGTATCTTAAGTCCTTTTTCATAAATTGCATTAATTCCACCAAATGATGAGAAATCATCAGGGTATAAAATGCAGGTCGGTGGGTCCTTAAGATTTAGAAGTTCAAGAGTTTCCTTGTAAGCACCCTCAACATCTCTAAAGCTTGATGCTTTAATATACTCTTTTGGTACGGTTATCCCAAGTTCTTCGCATGTCTTACGGAATGAAGTTAGTCTTCCGCGGGTTACTATTGTCCCTTCTCCGTGGATGTATGCGATTTTTCTGTGTCCCTTGCTGTATACGTATTTAACAAGGTCTCTCATACCGCTGTTATTATCTGAAATTACATTTATCTTTTCATTGAACACATAGTCAATTGTAACTACCGGGATGTCGCTCTTCATAAGTTCAACAACTTCGGGATCATTATAATCAACACATGCGATTACAATTCCGTCAAAACCTCTTGACCTTGCCTGTTCAAGGTATGTGTATCTGTTTTCACTTTCCTTGCAGCAGTTGATAAAAGTCATATTATAGCCTTTAAGCTCTGCTGTATTTTTAAAGCTGTCAAGAACATGGTTAAAATAGTCGTGCGTAAGGCCGCTATGTCCTTCGTCGACAAAGAGAACTCCCAAGTTATGAGTTTTGTTGGTCTTAAGTTCCTTAGCAGCGGCATTTGGAGCATAACCCATTTCCTTAGCAAGCTTACGTATTTCTTCTTTTGTTTTCGCACCGATATCTTTCTGGTTATTCAGTGCCTTTGATACCGTAGCAACAGAAACGCCGTAACGTTCTGCGATGTCTCTAATTGTTACCATGTTAAAATCTGCCTTATAATAAAACTAATAATGCGAAAACGTTTAACGTAAACGTTTTCGCATTACAATATACCATAAAATATTGTGTATTTTCAACTAAAATGTTTTACTTTCCACAAAAAATGTGTGCAATATTTAAACCTGAATTTTGTGCAATTTTCTGCAGACCGTGGTATCTTATACCCCTTTAAATATCAGCCTGCTGACCCCTTGAATTCACACCTCACTTAAAATACTTATCATACACATCAAAAAACGTCGTTGTACTTACTCCTTCACTTCTTTCATAACTGATGGAATTCCATAAATCCATATTTATGCTTGAGGTGAGCGTCTTAATATAATTATCATATGTTTCAACGAATGCCTCTTCTTTTCGCTTACTTACAATTAACTGCTTGTTTATATCAGTCTGCTCTTCATCGAAATTGCTGATTACCTTAATAATGTGATAACCGTATTCCGATTCGATAACATCGCTGACTTCTCCCTCATCAAGATTAAATGCAGCGTCTTCTATTACCTTAGGCATTACACCTCTTGCAAAACTGTATGATGATTTCTCATCTTCATTATAGTCAGCCTCCAGTATTTCAAATTCCTCGCCGGCCTTGATTTTTCCAAGAATTTCATAAGCCCTTTTCATTGCGTCTGCCTTCATCTGCTGGCTGTACTGTATTTTGTTGCCGTTTTCATCAATATTATATGTCTTAATCAGTATCGACCTGATAGTAACCGTTCTTGCCTCGTCATCGCTTATTTCCGGATTGACTCCTTTAGTCACTTCCTCATAAACCTTATTGGCAACAGCAAATTCCGCATACATATTATATAACAGTTCTTCACTTACGTTAAACAGCTGCTTTTCTTCATTACTTAACGAGGAAAAGTACTCATTTGCCGCCATACTGATGTTTTTCTTCTCCTCATCATTAAGGTTCACCCCTATTTCTTTTGCATAAAGGTTCATCGCCTTAATCTGTGATATCCTTGCTAAAATCGTCTCCTTATATCGGCTTTCCACATCCTTACCATCGTATGGGACCTTCCAGATTTTCTCGCCAAACACCTCATCATATATGTTCTCGGTATTAACAAGATATATCATGATTTCTGACTTTGTGCATGAAATGTCTTCAATTTTAAATACGACATCCTCTTCAAATCCGGTTGTGAAAACAATTTTCGTTTTGTCTTTATCACATCCTGAAAGGAGAAAAACTTCCAGTAATAATATTACCGGAAGCCATAAAAGTCGCTTTATTCTAGTTTTCATTCTTTTTTCTTTCTAAAATTTCAGCTTTAATATCAAGTGCATTATTCTTAATTCGTGTGCTTGCATTTCTTGACTGAAGAACATTTACAATAAATCTTGCGGATTCATCAAGTCTGTTAAGTTTAAGGCAAAGAACCGAAAGAAGATAATCAAGAGTAATCTGGTCCATGCCGGCTATAGGCATTGATTCGGTTGCTCTGGCAGAGATAAAGCCTTCCAAAGCGTTTAAGATAAGCTCTTCTTCATTAAGCTTAAGTTCTTCCATCTTTTCATCATAGTCATCAGCAGCTCTGTCATAATTCTCCATATAGCCTCTGACAGTCCACGCCATTTTAAGGCATGTATACGCTTTCTCTGAGTCTTTTGCCTTCTTAACTATGCTGTTAGCAAGTGAAAGCTTATATCTTTCAAGTGCTTCATCATATGTAACTATTGTATGTCTTGAAAACCTGGTAAAGGTTTTAGAAATATTTTCCTTTATAAGCTTTGCCTGTGGTGCAGCAATTCCCGTGAAGTATTTATCAAGCGCGCTGTATCCGCAGTGCGGACACGAAGTAACCTCATATTTATTAACATCAATACCCTGATATACATTTCGTAAATCTCTGTCCTGCTTAATAAGTCTTGCTCTTGATGACTTGACCTTGCTTTCCTTGAATGCCTTATAGCATACCGGACATTCATAAGATTTTTCGAAAATGAAATCCTTTTCACTAATCTCCTTTTTCTGAGTTGACTCAGCGGAATCTTTTTTTACTTTCTTTTCTTCCTTTGCGTAAAGGTCAGCCCCCTCAAGTTTTCCAAGTCCCATGCTCGCCAATCCGTCTAAGATGCCCATATTTTTCTCCTAATTTTAACTCATTATTTATTAAGCTTAAACGAACTCTTAAGCGATACAATTCGGTTAAATACAAGCTCGCCGTCTTTTGTGTCTTTATAATCTACATTGAAGAATCCCTGTCTTACGAACTGGAAACTGTCAAATGCCTTAGCATCCTTAAGTGAAGGCTCAAGCTTACAGTTTTTAAGTACTGTTAACGAATTAGGGTTAAGATTTAACGAACCGTCTTCATTGTATACACCCTTCTCCTCGTCAATAAGATTTTCATAAAGTCTTACTGTTGCATCAATTGCATGTCTTCTTGAAACCCAATGTATTGTTCCTTTGACCTTCCTTGTCTCGCAATTACCGTTTCTTGTCTCAGGATCATATGTACAGTGGATAAGAGTAATATTACCGTTCTCGTCTTTATCAACTCCCGTACATGTTAAGAAATATGCGTTCATAAATCGAACTTCATTTCCCGGATATAATCTGTAATACTTCTTCGGAGGTTCCTCCATAAAGTCTTCCCTGTCTATATAAAGTTCTCTGCAGAATGGAACCTTTCTTGTAGAAAGTGATTCGTTTTCAAGGTTATTCGGAACATCGAACCACTCAACCTTATCTTCAGGATAGTTATCAACCACAACCTTAATCGGGTCAAGGCACACCATAACTCGAGGCTTTTTAAGCTTTAAATCCTCTCTGATGCAATACTCAAGCATCTGATAATCAACTGAAGAGTTAGCCTTTGAAACGCCGCAGAGCTCAACAAACATTTTAATTGATTCAGGAGTAAACCCTCTTCTTCTTAATGCCGCAATGCTCACAAGTCTCGGATCGTCCCATCCGTCAACGATTCCTTCTTCAACAAGCTTTTTAATATATCTCTTACCTGTCACAACATTTGTAAGATAGAGTTTGGCAAACTCAATCTGTTTTGGCGGATGCTCAAAACCGACATTTTCAACAACCCAGTCGTAAAGCGGTCTGTGGTCTTCAAACTCAAGCGTACAAATCGAATGTGTAATTCCTTCAAATGCATCCTCTAAAGGGTGAGCAAAATCATACATCGGATAAATGCACCACTTATCACCCGTGTTATGGTGATTCATATGTGCAACTCTGTAAATTACAGGATCTCGCATGTTGATGTTAGGCGAAGCCATGTCGATTTTAGCACGAAGAACCTTCTCACCATCACCGTATTTTCCGTCCTTCATTTCGGTAAAAAGCTTAAGGTTTTCCTCAATAGAACGGTTCCTGTAAGGGCTCTCCTTTCCTGGAATCTCAAATGTTCCTCTGTACTCCTTAATCTCATCAGCCGTTAAGTCGCACACATACGCCTTTCCGTCTTTAATAAGCTTTACTGCCGATTCATATATCTTATCGAAGTAGTTTGATGCGTAAAAAAGCCTGTCCTCAAAGTCAGCGCCTAACCATTCAACATCTGCTTTTATTGAATCGACAAATTCAATTCGCTCCTTTGTAGGGTTCGTGTCATCAAAACGCAGATTAAACTTACCGTTGTACTGCTTCGCAAGGCCGTAGTTTAAAAGTATTGACTTTGCATGACCAATATGAAGATATCCGTTTGGCTCAGGCGGAAATCTTGTGCATATCTCTTCGTACTTTCCTTCCTCTAAATCCTTATCGATAATCATCTCGATAAAGTTTCTTGATACGACTTCCTTTTCTAAAGAAGCCTCATTTACATTCATGTTTTCTTCGCCCATTCTTCTTCTCTCTAAACTTTCTATTTATTTTTCACAATCCCATAAATCAGCTTTTCAGTAATTTAGATTGCAAAATAGTTTACATTATGAATAAAATCCCGTATTCTGCCACAGTCAATCAATGCATATCTTCGTGAACTATTAATTTAACCCTGCCTTAAATCCAAGCAGTGCATATGTTAAAAAAGAGCCGGCCGCGAACGTAATTGCCACCACTTTAATTATCATCAATGCACGCTTATCCTTAATTGAATCTACATATACCCCGGCAAATATACCTTCACAAACTATGCATATCCCGGCATATCTGAAATCCTGAGCACTGAAATTGCTGCTTGAAAGTGCGAAATAAAAGTACGCCGCTAAATATGTCACGTATGTAAAAAGCAAAAGTACCTTCCACACTAACGCAAGCTTGATTTTTTTTGAAAAAGCCACCTTAAATGTAGCAAAAAGCGCAAATACTATAACTAAAACCGCACTGACAAATAATATAATCGTTAGCGGGTTCATCCACCTTGATACATCGCTAAAGCTGTATTCTCCAAAAAGCGACGTCTTAATAAGTGCAAGGAATACGTTGTATTCATCAAATGCATCACCCCTTGCAATCATCTTCGTATAAACGCTGTCAGTACCGATGTCAAGAAGCCTGTTCTTCATCGTAACCGACTCAGGAAAATTCTCGCCAACCGGCGGGATGTAGTTAAACGGCACATCCCATTTTAATTTGTTCCTTATGCTGAAGGAAAGCCCAAGCGGGAAAACAATAGCCGCAAATATCAGCATTTTTCCAAAATATTTCCTGAAAAAGAACCTCAGGCGGTCGCTTAATCCGACCTTCGTATGCTTATCAGTCCTGATTCCGCCGTCAAATCCGAACACCTTAATAACCATAACTATCGCAATCGGTACGGCAACCAACCCGCCCGTAAGCTTTGCAAGCATCGAAAGTCCTATTATTACAGCCAAAAACACGGTTCGTAATATATCCGGCTTTTCATACCACTTTGCTGCCACAATGAGTGCAAATAATGACATTACAAGCTGTAACGCGTCATTATTAATGCTTCCGGACATTATGATAAACATCGGGTGAAGCGCAACAATTGCAAGCATCACAAGACATCCATCACTAAATATCTTGTCTTTATGTAAACCTCGCAATTTTGCGAAAATGTATAAAGACATTACAGAAAGCAAAATCATGTATATTAAGGTCGGAATCTGTGTGTTCTCCTGACACTTCTTAATGTCAAGGCCTGCCTTCATTGAAACGTCCATGACAAACGCACTTATTATATGGTGAAGCGGCGGCTGGAAAAAGCCCCACTTTTCTCTTGGGTCAAAATCAGGAAGCGACTTATTGTTAAGAATGTATTCAATGTAAGCCGCATGTCCCTCATCAGCCCCAAACGATATTACATCGTGCTGTCTCTCCCACGTCTCGGTATAATTTATATAATAAAGCTTAATAAATATGCCAAGAAGAAAGAGCGCGATTATTATTATTTTAGTAAGTCCTGATTTATTCTTCATCGGAGATATATTCAAGCGCATCCTGTGCGTTCTGGGTGTCAGGGAAATCTGAAACTATCTTTCTGTAAAGCTCGTTAGCCTTTTCTATATTGCCGTTCTGTCTGTATGCATGAGCAAGGCTCATCAAAATATCTGAATTTGATACATCAAGCTCGTACGCTTTTTCATACTGAGCAATTGCCTCTTCGTAATCATTTGACTTCATCGCAGTTTTAGCTGCTTCAACATATGAATTGATAACCTCAGGAGAAGCATTTCCAATAAGCAAATCATAAAGTGTCTTGAAATCGTCTGACTTATCGTTTTTATCTTCAACCTTTATATTTTCAAGAAGCTCCATTACCTCTTCTGATGACAAAGAGCCTCCAATATGTCCTGCTGCCGCTTTAATCAGATAATCCTCAGGTCGAAGATTTCCGTCCGTTCCAAGTGCTCTTGCAAGCTCCTTCTTAAGCTCATCTCTCTGAATTGTTATCTCATCAAGCGTAGCAAGGTCCTGATTGTGAAGTGCCTGCTCTTCTGAAAGCTTGTCTGAAACCTCTATATATTTTTCATCGAACTCAGTCGTCTTTTTTTCGATTTTAGCAGGCAAAATCAAAAAATAACATGCTGCAACGCCAACAATAATACCTATTATTATATTAATAATGCTTGAAAATCCGCTACGTTCCTTTTCATGAACAGGCTGAATGATTGTATCCATTCCGCTTTCATAGCTCATTACTTCTCTGCCGGGCTTTGTTACGTTCTTCTTTTTGCCATCCTGCGACTGTGCGTCAATCTGTGCAAGAATCTCATCAACCTCAGCTAAGTATTCTAAGAGTTTTGTATTGTTTCTGTCGATTCTAAGACCTCTTATTATAGTACGTCTGCTCTTTTCATACTCCTCAGTCTGAAAGTAAATAAGCGCAAGAAGCTGGTATGCGGGAATTAAGCGCTCGTTAATGGAAAGCACCTTTTTAAGCTGGATTATCGCTAAATCATAGCTTCCCTGATATGTATACTGCAAAGCCTGATTATATTTATGCAGTGTCTGGTCAATCGCCTCAAGCTTACCCTGATTTGATTTAATCTTATCCATGTAATAAAGCGCAGGATTATCCTTTGAGGTGTCGTTGTTTCTGCTTATTATCCACTGCGCAAGTGCTTGTACGACTTCTCCCATCTCAAAATACACAAGTCCTAAGAGGTTTCTTGCATTTGTATTTTTCCTGTTAAGGGAAAGCGACTCTCTTAAGCATATAACGGCACCGCTTAAATCCCTGACCTTAGCTTTCTTAAGTCCTTCATTATATAAATAGTTACTTCTATATACTATTTTTGTGTATAAACCTTCGTTTTCCATACTAAAACTGTCCCGTAGTATCAATAGGTACTACCTGTACCTGGGAACGAAGTCTGAGCTCCAACTGCTTGTTCTGCTCAATAAGAGATAAAAGAGTATCTGACATATCCGAGCCTGACTCTTTTACAACCCAATCCTCAACCTGATCTATCTCAGGCGAAGGTGTAAATTTCTTTATTTCTTCATCAAAATTAATCATTTCGTTCCTATAAATCCTTATGAAGTCGGCAAAATTGCAACCGTATCCGTTAATTCATCCTTAGTAAACTCTGAATGTTTATATTCAGAACTTGCCTTAAGTATTGAATCATTTACAATTATTTCTGAGCCGACATAAACTGTCCCACCAACTGATATTTTCGCTCTTTTGCCCACAGCCATCGTATAATTTATCTTCTCAATTTCTGCGTCAATGTGTGCAACGAGCTTTTCATCCTTTGAAAGTCGCCTTTTAAGCTGCGAAAGCTTTGCTGCCTGAACTTCCTTAGAATAGCGGTATATTCTGTTATCAACGACCTTCATTATCTCTTTATTTGTCTTATCTATGCTGCCAAGGAGTCCTGTTTTCTTAGTATTTAGTACGCGTACCCTGTCATAAAGTTCTTTTGTGACTCCGACTGCAACAACAGTTTTAAGTTCTGCATTATTGCCGACAAACATAGTAGAAACAGACCCAACTGCATATGTCTCACCACCTACAATTGCGCCCTTCCTTCCGGATACGATAACATCAGTACCGGAGCTTATCTGACTGTTCATAATAATATTTGCCTCGACCTTGCCCTTCACGTCGATTTTGGTAAACTCGATGAAGTTAGCGTACAGGTCTCCGCCACACGAAATTCGGGCTTTTTTACCGCCCTGCATTCCTTTCTTAAGAATGATGTCTCCGCCTGCAATCAAAGTTGCCGCTTCAACACTTCCTTCTACAATTATCGATTTCGTTGCTCTGATAAACGTTCCTGAAAGGACGTTTCCTTTAATTACTACGTCGCCTCTGAAATCAATTCTTCCTACTACGAGGTCAAGATCGCCCTTATGCTCGTAAATGTTTAACACCTTAAGAGTTTTGCCGTCATATTCGATGCGGCCTTCATTAAGTGCCCTGTACTCACCGGTCTCATCATCGAATTCCCATCCGTTTCCTTTAAGAGGCGGCATATCCTTACAAGGCTTTGGCCTAAGCGTCCTGCCTCTTACGTCAACGCCACTTTTACCTAATACTGCGGCATGGTACTTAATGAGCTTATCTCCTGAATTTACACATCGGATTTCGCTCATGCTCTGATAATCCACAGAACCGTCAGACCTTATCGTAGGCTTTCTGTCCTTCTCATTATCAAAAAACAGCTCATAATATCCATCAGACCCTTCAACAGGATATGTTCCCTTAGCTATTTCATGATCCTTGTAATAAATGTTATTCTGACTCATTCTTTCAAGCTCAGAATAAATTACACCACCATATATTCCCTTATTCTTAATAAAAGTCGTCAGTTCATCAACGGAGTATGCTATTCCATTCTCCGGCGGTTCAATAAACAGCGTTGCGCTCATGCTGTTTTCTGATACTGTCACTTTGCACTTTTCGGAAAATCTTCCTGCCAAATTGAATCTCCAACAAATCTGATTATTTAAGTGAATTAAGTCTCTCGCTTACCTGAGAAAGCATCTGCTCGTAGTTAGCAAGCTTTTCCTTCTCGGCATTAACCTTAGCTTCAGGTGCCTTGGAAATAAATTTTTCATTTGAAAGCATTCCCTTGCAGCGGGCAATTTCTGAATTAAGTCTTTCTTCTTCCTTAGTAAGACGGGCAATTTCAGCCTCAATGTCTACAAGATCAGCAAACGGCATATAAATTGTCGCATTGGCAATAACAACAGAAACCGCATCATCTGCAATACCTGATTTATCACCCTGAATAATAACCTCTGATGCCATTGCAAGAGATGTGAAGAAAAGTTTTCCATCATTAAATGCACTTACAATATCATCATTATCAGATACAACATATACCAAAGCCTTTCTTGAATGTGGTACGTTCATCTCGGTTCTGATATTTCTTATACCACGAACGGCTTCTTTAATGATTTCAACTTCCTTTTCTTCCTTTGTATATGCTCTCTCTTCTGAATACTCAGGCCATGAAGAGATCATAATTGACTCTTCTTCTGACTGAATTGTTAAGAATATTTCCTCTGTAATAAACGGCATATACGGATGAAGAAGCTTAAGCGCATCAATCAATACCTCACGTAAAGTATAAAGTGCCGCATTCTGTGATTTTACGTCATCAGAATTGTAAAGTCTTGGCTTAACCATCTCGATGTACCAGTCACAGAATTCTTCCCAGATAAAGTCAAATATCTTAGAAACCGCAATACCAAGCTCAAACGCTTCCATATTGGCTGTAACTTCCTTAACAGTATCGTTAAGCTTTGACAAAATCCACTTGTCAACAGGCTCTAAGTCCTTCTCATCAGGCTTAACAATGTCCTTGCCTTCCATATTCATCATGATGAATCTTGATGCATTCCATACTTTATTGGCAAAGTTTCGGCTGTTCTCAACTCTGTCCCAGTAAAATCTCATGTCATTACCAGGAGCATTTCCTGTAATAATTGTAAGTCTTAATGCATCGGCGCCGTACTTGTCTATAACTTCAAGCGGATCGATACCGTTTCCTAACGACTTACTCATCTTACGTCCCTGGTCATCTCTAATAAGTCCGTGGATGAGAACTGTATTAAACGGACATTTTCCTGTGTGGGCATATCCTGAGAATACCATTCTGATTACCCAGAAGAAAATGATGTCATATCCTGTAACCAATACGTCTGTAGGATAGAAATAATCAAGATCTTCAGTATTGTCAGGCCAGCCAAGTGTAGAGAAAGGCCATAATGCAGATGAGAACCATGTATCAAGAGTATCCTCGTCCTGATGCATTTTGCCGCCACACTTAGGACATGTGTGAACTGCCTCCCTGCTTACTACCATCTCGCCGCAATCATCGCAGTAATATGCCGGGATTCTATGTCCCCACCATAACTGTCTTGAAATACACCAGTCACGGATATTCTCAAGCCAGTGTAAATATGTCTTATCAAATGACCTTGGAACGAACTTAAGCTCACCTGTCTTAATTGCCTTGATTGCAGGCTTCGCAAGCTCTTCCATGGCAACGAACCACTGTGGCTTAACCATCGGTTCAACTGTAGTCTTACATCTGTCGTGTGTTCCGACATTGTGCTCATGGTCTTCAATCTTAACAAGAAGTCCCATTTCATCCATCTTCTCAACGATGATTTTTCTTGCCTCGTATCTGTCCATACCTTCGAATTGCGGACAAATTGAATTTATTGTTGCGTCATCGTTAAGAACGTTAATTACCTCAAGGCCATGTCTTTTACCAACCTCAAAGTCGTTAGGGTCATGAGCAGGTGTAATCTTAACAACACCTGTACCGAATTCCATATCAACATATTCATCGGCTATAATAGGGATTTCTCTGTTGACAAACGGAAGCATTACCTTCTTGCCAATGATGTCCTTGTATCTGTCATCGTCAGGGTTTACGGCAACTGCAGTATCACCAAGCATTGTCTCAGGACGTGTAGTTGCAAATTCAACGTATCTTCCCGGCTCCCCAACGATTTCGTATTTCATGTGCCAAAAATGGCCCGCCTGGTTCTCATGAATAACTTCAGCGTCCGAAATCGAAGTCTTACAGACAGGACACCAGTTAATGATACGGTTTCCTTTATAGATTAAACCCTTATTGTATAAGTTAATAAAAACTTCTTCTACTGCCTTAGAGCATCCCGGATCCATTGTGAATCTTTCTCTGTCCCAGTCAGCTGATGAGCCGAGCTTTTTAAGCTGTGAAATAATTCTGTTGCCGTACTCTTTTCTCCAGTCCCAGCACTTCTCAAGGAAGCCCTCTCTTCCAAGGTCAGCCTTTTCAATGCCCTGGCTCTTTAAGTGTTCGATAACCTTAACTTCCGTAGCAATTGCGGCATGGTCTGTTCCCGGCTGCCAAAGTGCGTTGTATCCCTGCATTCTCTTAAAACGAATGAGGATATCCTGCATTGTATTGTCAAAGGCATGTCCCATGTGAAGCTGGCCTGTAATGTTAGGCGGTGGCATCACAATTGTGAATGGCTTTTTAGACCTGTCAACTTCTGCGTGGAAGTACTTCTTTTCCTCCCACATTTTATATAATCTTTCTTCCATCCCTTTAGGATCATAAGTTTTTGCTAATTCCTTACCCATCATTTCAACCTCATTAATAAATTTCTAATCTATAATTCTATCAAAAAAGCGTCTTAAATACAATGAATTACGCGATTTCTTCCTGTCTCCTTGCCTTCATAAAGCATGGCGTCTGCTCTACGTATCTGTTCTGATATTTTTTCATTGTCCTTTCTTCCTGCAACGCCAAAAGTCATTGTTACAAAATGGATGTTTCCATCGTATTCTATCGTCATATTTCTAAGCGTATCAAGGATGCCTTCAATGTAAGCGGCAGCGTCCTTTTCATTAAGCTTTTCAAAAACAAGCAAAAATTCTTCTCCGCCCCATCTTGCAGCGAAGCCCTGCCCCTTCATTGCATCGTTAAGGCACTTGGCTACTTCCTTAAGCACGACATCGCCGCATTCATGCCCGAAGTTATCATTGAATTTCTTGAAGAAATCTATATCACCGATTGAGATTGTAGGACTGATTCCGTCTGATAAAAGCCCATCAAGCTTCTTTTCTCCTGCGCGTCTGTTAAAAAGACCTGTAAGTGCATCTCTTTCGATTAATTTCTTAAGCGACACCTGAAGCTTAGAGCTTGCAAGTCCGATTTCGCCAAGCTCGTCTTTTCTGTTAAGAACGATATCCTCAAGCCTTGCATCAAGCTTGTCGTTAGAAAGATCCCTTAAAAACTCAAGAATCTTCATAATAACCATCATAATCTTAGACGATGAACGGACAATAATAACTGCCGTAACAATCATAAACAGCACAAGTATAACAACCGTCTGCAGTATCGATATTAGTGCCGCCTTGTCAAAGCTCTCAACAGGCGTGGCAACACCGATCATGCCAAAGCATGTTCCATCGTTATTGTAAATCGGCATGTAATATGCAAAGAACAGATCATCATCTATTGTGACATTATCGTAAAACATGTCCTTTTGTCCGATGAATACATCATTCGCAACCGTATCTGCCGCAGCCGATTCATAAAGCCTTTCGCCGTTCTCATCGGTAAGTGTAGTTGCAAGCCTGATATCCGCAAAGAAGAAAGACACATCGATATCCGACTCTGACTTAATCCTGTCAATCAGTGCCGTATCTGCCGAAATTGACTCCCCGCCTTTATATAAAGTCGTGCTCTTCTTCATCTTAAGCACCTGATAATCTCCCGGATACATGACGTCATACGCATTTTCCACCGTAATCGCGATATCCTTAAGCTTTTCAGCTATCTGAGCCTTTTTTGTGTCCCCGACTCGAAACGAAATAAAAATTGTGGCGAAAACTCCGAATATAAGCAGCGGAATCATCGTCATCACCAAAATCGTAGTATACAGGCTTTCCTTGCCCTTTTTGTCAACCTTTACAATTTTCATACCTTCATCATAGAGACTCTCTGGTCTCCACCTTAAATAACCTACTTTATAGAATAACATATTTTTATTTATGTTTACACAAAAAAAGACGCCGGCACACGTTATTTCGTGTGCCGGCGTCATATAATGCAAATTGTGCGCCCGGCAGTTACACTGCTCTTGCCGTAAGACCATTTTCATCGTAGTCAATGAGAATCGTCTCGCCCTCGCTTATTCCATCAGACAGGATAAGCTTTCCGGCTAACGTTTCAACGTTCTTTTGAACGAATCTCTTAAGCGGCCTTGCGCCATAAATCGGATCATATCCGTTGTCAACAATGTAAGACCTTGCCGCATCGGTAAGCGCTATGGAAATCTTTTTATCTTTAAGTCTCTTATTGACATCAACTATAAGCAGCTCAATAATTCCACCGATATTATCCTTAGTAAGCGGCTTGAACATAATCTGTTCATCAAGCCTGTTAAGGAACTCAGGTCTGAAATGGTTCCTAAGTTCATTTGTTACAAGCTCTTTAGCTTCTTTAGAGATGTTTCCGCTTTCATCAATTCCATCAAGCAGGTACTGAGAGCCGATATTACTTGTCATAATGAGGATTGTATTCTTAAAGTCAACCGTTCTGCCCTGGGAATCCGTGATTCGTCCGTCATCAAGAACCTGAAGAAGCACATTGAACACATCCGGATGGGCTTTTTCAATCTCATCAAACAAAACAACCGAGTAAGGCTTTCTTCTGACCGCTTCAGTCAATTGTCCACCCTCTTCATATCCTACATATCCTGGAGGCGCTCCAATCAATCTTGATACGGAATATTTCTCCATATATTCGGACATATCGATTCTTACGATATTCTTTTCGTCATCAAAAAGGCACTCTGCCAAAGCCTTTGCAAGCTCTGTCTTACCTACACCTGTAGGACCAAGGAAGAGAAATGACCCGATTGGTTTAGTCGGATCCTTTATTCCTGCCTTAGAACGGATGATTGCTTCCGTCACCTTGGTAACGCCCTCATCCTGTCCTATGACTCTCTTATGAAGCTCATCATCAAGATGTAAAGTCTTTGACCTCTCACTTTCGCTAAGCTTAGAAACAGGAATTCCTGTCCACCTTGAAATAATCTTTGCAATCTCGTCTTCATCAACACTTTCGTGGACAAGACTCATTTCCTTTTCACCGACTGTCTTTTCAGCTGCCTCAAGCTCAGCCTTAAGCTTAGGAAGCGTGCCGTAGCTTAATTCGCCGGCCTTTTCATAATCAGAATTCCTCTGTGCAATTTGAATCTGATTTTTTGTTTCCTCTATTTGGGCACGAAGCTTAGAAAGCTTGTCGACGGCATTTTTTTCATTCTCCCACTGAGCCATTTTTGACGAAAACTGTTCCTTGACATCCGCAAGTTCCTTCTGAAGTGCCTCTAAACGCTCGGTAGAAAGCTTATCGTCCTCTTTCTTAAGCGCAGTCTCTTCTATTTCAAGCTGCATCTTACGTCTGTTTAGCTCATCAAGCTCTGTCGGCATTGAATTCAGCTCAGTTTTAATAAGCGCGCATGCCTCATCAACAAGGTCAATCGCCTTATCAGGCAAAAATCTATCAGAAATATACCTATTAGAAAGTACAGCCGCTGACACAAGTGCGTTATCCGTAATTTTCACACCATGGAAATTCTCGTAACGTTCCTTAAGACCTCTTAATATTGAAATCGTATCTTCGACCGAAGGCTCATCAACCATAACCGGCTGGAAACGACGTTCAAGTGCAGCATCCTTCTCAATGTAGCGACGATATTCATCAAGCGTAGTCGCGCCGATGCAGTGAAGCTCGCCCCTTGCAAGCATTGGCTTAAGCATATTGCCTGCATCAAGCGCACCATCAGTCTT
>SFNX01000017.1 GCA_004552595.1 Lachnospiraceae bacterium
TGCAGTAATGTATTCAGCTGAATGTTACTAATAGGTCGAACGCTAGACTAAAGATAGAAACTTATCATTTTCAGTATCGGTTTTGAGGGTACAAGTCGTGTGAACCTCTGGTTCACCTCAGAAACATTTCATGTTTCTTCGCATCATATTTTGCTTCGCAAAATACGATATAGCGCAATACGGCGTTCAGAAACTTGAAGAGTTTCTGAACATGCGTAAATACAGTCGCTGTGTTTACGTATTATTTTTTTTATACCGGAAGTGAAGCTCCGGTTCAGATTAAAGACACACGATGTTAATTTAATTAGCATATACATGGTGAAGCTCCGCTTCACCTCGTAAACACTACGTGTTTACTCGCATCATATCGCTTTGCGATATGATTTGCCTCAATAGCCCAGTCGGTTAGAGCATCTGACTGTTAATCAGAGGGTCCTTGGTTCGAGTCCAAGTTGGGGCGCTTAAGTTGACAACCTACGCGAATTCATCGCCGGTTCAAATCCGGCTCACGCCTTCAAAGTAACTTCTGAGTTTTCAGAAGTTATTTTTTTTAGTATTGTCGCAATGGTATAGCTAACCACTATACAGATTTGTATTTAATTGACAATATATGTGAAATTAGGTAAAATTGCGTTTGTTATATGTTTTGCGTAAGCAGAACAATGGCATAATAGCTAGGAGGTATTAATTAAAATGGCAGTTGAGGAAAAGAAAACATTACTTACATATAGTGGACTTAAGCAGTACCAGGAGGAACTTGAGTTTTTAAAGAGTGTAAAGCGTAAGGAGATTGCTGATAAGCTTAAGGTTGCACGTGAGCAGGGCGATTTATCAGAGAATGCTGAGTATGATGCAGCAAAGGACGAGCAGTCAGATAACGAAAAGCGTATTGACGAGCTTGAGCAGCTTCTTAAGAATGTAGAAGTTATCACAGATGATGATGTAGACAGTGAGAAGGTCAGCGTTGGAACTAAGGTTAAGGTACGTGACCTTGAATATAAGGAAGATATGGTATTTGATATTGTCGGTACACAGCAGGCAGACAGCTTAGAGGGCAAAATCAGTAACGAATCACCTCTTGGAATGGCTCTTATTGGTTCTAAGAAGGGACAGACAGTAACTGTAGAATCTCCTGCAGGTCCGATTAAGTATAAGATTTTATCAGTTGAGAAATCAGACGAGTTTAACAAATAATTTGGGAGAACGATAATGGCAGGTCAGAACAATAACGCTTCTTCAGACGTAAACCAGTTACTTAAGGTACGTCGTGATAAGCTTAAGGAGCTTCAGGATGCTTCTAAAGATCCTTTTCAGATTACAAAGTATGATCAGACACATCATACAGACGAAGTACGTGAGCTTTATGAAGCTCATGAAGCTAAGCTTTTAGCAGGTAGAGCGCCTGTTAATACAGATGGACTTGATGAAGAAGCAGCAAAAGAAGCTGAGAATAATGACTATAATGAGAGAAGAGCTATCATGGACGCTGACCCGATCAACGTTTCTATTGCAGGACGTATGATGTTTAAGCGTGTCATGGGTAAGGCTTCATTTTGCAATATCCAGGATCTTAAAGGAAAGATTCAGGTATACGTTGCAAGAGACGCTATCGGTGAAGAAGCTTATGCTGACTTTAAGAAGTCGGATATTGGCGATATTTTCGGTATCAAGGGATATGTATTCAGGACCAAGACAGGTGAAATCTCCGTGCATGCGTCTGAGATTACACTTTTGACAAAGAGCCTTCAGATTCTGCCTGAGAAATTCCACGGGCTTCAGGATACAGATACGAGATATCGTCAGAGATACGTGGATCTTATCATGAATGAGGAGTCAAAGGACACATTCGTTAAGAGATCTCAGATAATCAGCTCAATTCGTAATTACCTTAATGCACAGGGATTCCTTGAGGTCGAAACTCCTATGCTTGTAAGCAATGCCGGTGGAGCCGCTGCAAGACCTTTTGAGACTCATTTTAATGCATTAAATGAAGACTTGAAGCTTCGTATTTCACTTGAGCTTTACTTAAAGAGACTTATTGTTGGTGGACTTGAGAGAGTATATGAGATTGGACGAGTATTCAGAAATGAAGGTCTTGATACGAGACACAATCCTGAATTTACTCTTATGGAGCTTTACCAGGCATACACAGATTACAACGGAATGATGGACCTTACAGAGAACATGTTCAGACATGTTGCTAACGAGGTTTTAGGTACTACTACAATTACGTACAACGGAATTGAGATGGATCTTGGAAAGCCGTTTGAGCGTATCACAATGGTTGATGCCGTTAAGAAATATTCAGGCGTTGACTGGAATGAAATTAAGACATTAGAAGATGCAAGAAAGATTGCTGATGAAAAGCATGTAGAATATGAAGAGAGACATAAGAAGGGTGATATTCTTAACCTCTTCTTCGAAGAATTTGTAGAAGAGCACCTCATTCAGCCGACATTTGTCATGGATCATCCGATTGAGATTTCTCCACTTACTAAGAAGAAACCTTCAGATCCTGAATATGTTGAGCGTTTCGAAATGTTCATGAACGGATGGGAAATGTGTAATGCTTACTCAGAGCTCAATGACCCTATCGACCAGAGAGAAAGATTTAAGGCTCAGGACGAGCTTGCTGATGCAGGTGATGAGGAAGCAAACCACACAGATGAGGACTTCTTAAATGCACTTGAAATCGGTATGCCACCAACAGGCGGTATCGGTTATGGTATTGACAGACTTGTTATGCTTCTTACAGACTCTCCTGCGATACGCGATGTTCTCGCGTTCCCGACCATGAAGTCATTAGACAAGTAATATGCAGTGTTCATGAGGCTTCCAAGCCTTGAAAATACTGAATTTTGACCCATTTTGACCTACTATTCAGGCCAGCAGAAAATAGCAAAAGTGCAACTTTAGTGCAACTTATTTGAGAAAAATATGGCACATAAAGGAACAAAAAGGAAAAGTTCACTTAGAATTGAATAGGGTACTTTACACTGATTTAATGTAAATTAGGACACTTTCTTTAATTGAAAAATTAGAGAAGTGTCCTTTTTTGTTATGGTCAAATCTTAGGAAAGGAGAGAAGTCCATGAAAAGTACAGCGATAGGAGCAGGCGATGGGTGCGTAGTCTCTGGCAAAAATAAAGCCAGGGAGGAAAGGAAAGATGGTTAAAATCAGATTGCAAGGAACTACGAATGAAATTAAGAGAATGAGAAGAGTAATTGAAAGAAATCGTAGCTTATTAGTAGTAAGCACATCAGAAGTGTTTCCCAATAAGGGTACAAAGAAATATTTCAGACAATACATGGATATTAGTTTTGATCCTGTAAGGAAAGAAATGGCACAGTAGAAAAAGGAGATTAGAGACTATGAGAGAAAACATCGCTAAGAATTTATGTAAGGTAATTGCACTGGCAAATCAAAAAGGAGGAGTAGCAAAAAGTTTTACTACGGCAAGTTTGGCAGTTGGACTTGTAAACTCAGGTAACAGAGTATTGGTAATTGATAATGATCCTCAGGGCCACGCATCCAGATGTCTTGGAGTTAGGAAACCGGAAAAAACCATTTATGACATAATGGAAAAACTGGTTAAGGGAGAAGAGATTACACCTAATGACTGTATGGAATGTATTGTTACCACAGATGAAGGTGTTGATTTGCTCCCGGCTAATGTCAAATACGCAATGATGGAGCTTGAAATGTCCAGTGCTATGAGTAGAGAACATCTGCTGAATGAGTTTGTTGTAATGCAAAGACCATTTTATGATTTCATATTGATTGACTGTCCACCAAATGTAGGTTTGTTCGTATTAAATGCACTAACCGCATCTGATAGCGTATTAATACCAGTAAAGCTTGAGGATTTGTCCATTGATGGATTACAACAGTTGATTCAGACAATTGGAATGGCTAAGAGAAGACTTAATTACAATCTCGAAATAGAAGGTATTTTATTTACTATTGTTGAGACTAATACAGTCCTTGCAAGGAATTCAATAGAAGCAATTAGAGAAGCCTATGGCGAACATGTCCATATATACGATTTTGTAATACCTAAATCAGTCAAGGCTGCAGAATGCCCGGGTTCTGGTACCAGCATTTATAAGTATGATCCAAATGGAAAAGTTGCAAAGGCATATGAGGTACTGACTAAGGAGGTGCTTTCAAATGTGTAAAAGGGCAGGAATAGAACTGGATGATTTTGAAGCATTATTTGGAGAAAACAGTGGTGGCATCAATGAAATGATGCCATCTACAAAGAAGAGAGATAAATCACAATATCCGATTGCTGACATAAAGATTGATATGATTGATGGATTTCCAAACCACCCATTTAGGGTTGTTGATGACGAGGAAATGGCACAATTAATTGAGAACATTTCTGAGTATGGAGTAATGCATCCGGTTATTGTAAGAAAAGTTGGCGACAGATATCAGATGATATCCGGTCACAGAAGATTATTTGCGAGTAAAAAGGCAAATAAAGAAACTATTCCTGCAAGGATAATGGAGCTTTCTGATGATGATGCAGCAATCATTATGGCTGATGCGAACTTTTTGCAGAGGACAGAAATAAAACCTTCCGAAAAAGCCAAGGCATATCGAATAAAGTATGATGCTTCAAAGAGACAGGGCAAGAAAGGTATGGGAAGAAGCTTTGACGAAATAGGTGAAGCAGCAGGAGAAAGCGGAAGGACCGTACAAAGATTTATTCGTTTGTCTTATCTTTCTGATGAACTATTAGAACTTGTTGATTCCGGAAAGATAGGCATTGTTCAGGGTGTAGATATATCATTCATAAATGATGAATATCAGAAGTTTGTGTTTGATGCGGTAATAGAGACCGGGGTTAATATGAGCAAGGAGCAGTCCGCCAAGATTAAAGAATACGGATTAAATGGTAAGCTGATACCGGAAATGGTATGTCTCATATTAACGGAAAAGAAAGAGAAGAAAAGAACATTCTCAATAAAGGCTGAGAAACTGAATGAGTATTTCTCAGATGATTATAGCGACACAGATATTGAGAAGATTATTTTGGAGTTACTTGATGGTTGGAAGAGGGCAGGTGAGAAGCGTGACTGACGGATTTTTTCGAAGTAAAAAAGGATTTACTGTAGTTCAAAATGAGATTACCAGAGACCGTGATATCTCGCTTAAGGCTAAAGGCTTGTATCTTGTGATACAAGCCAACATCACTATGCCTGATAAGAGATGGCGCAAAGAAGACTTTAAGTCGATGACATGCGAAGGTAAAAAAGCCTTTGATGGTGCATGGAACGAATTAAAGGAAGCAGGATATCTTAAGGTTCATATGTATTCGAATGGTGTTACATGGACTGTTGAATATGAATTACTGGATGAACCGGCTGCAGGAGCACATACCTTTTATTACAATTCAAAGGGTGAACTCACGAAGACAAATCTTGAAAGAGCGGCTGCAAAATCCATAAATGTCGGTTCAGATGTAGAAAATGATGAAGAAAACCCTGAAAAGGAAGAGAATTTCCGTACACCCCCTTTTGGTAGTAACGGAAACGGTAGCAACGGAAACCGGTATAACGGAAATGGTTACAATGGTAACGGATATAACGGTGATGGTAGCAACGGAAATGGGGGTAACAATAATAAAGACTTAATTACAAATCCTAATATCAAAGACTCAGATATAAATACTTCTATCAAATCCTATCCTCAAACAAGTAAAGAGGCTTTGGAGAGTCAAAATATGATTGACGGATTGATTGAATCAAACAATCATTACATGGAAGTCATAAAGGAAAATATTAAGTATGACGAGCTGATGCGCTGGTTTGATCCTGAGGTTAGACAAAGATATGACGAACTATATCAGATTATCTGTGATGTTGTATGTGTACCAAGGTCAACTATTAGAGTTAATGGTAAAGATTATCCTTATGAGTTAGTCAAATCACAGTTTCTTAAGCTTAAAAAAGAGCATGTTGAATATGTCGCTAATAGTATGAAAACAAATCTTGGCGAGGTAAAGAACATAAGGTCATATCTGATTACAGCTTTATATAATGCTCCATCCACTTATTGCAACTATGTGGCTCAGGCATACAGAACTGTAAATCAGACAGAATATGAGTCTGAGTATGATGTGGAGAATAAAAGAGAGATAGAATACATGAAGAGCCTGCGTGAGTCGGATCCGGAAGGTTATAAAGTATACATAGCAGGTGAGATTGAAAAAAAGAAAGCTGAAGGTAAATGGATTGTATGAGACTATTATTGAATACACTTCAACTTGTAATAATATCTTTATGGGGAATTACTTGCTACTGTATCTGCAATAATGATAATGGATTTAATGTATTTCTATTTTGGATATTAATGGGATTTCCGTTTGGATTTGGCAAGATAAGAGCAATACTTATTCCAAAGAGGCTTGGGTTGGCCGGTGAACTTGGAGTGTTTGCACTTGATGCCATATTAGCAGGTCTTATCGGCGGGGTGTTTCTTTTAAGGAAAATAGTCACGATTATCCTTGATTACATAAAGCTATTTGTGAAATAAGAAATAAGTTTATATATACAGCGAAATGAGCAGTTGATTTTTTTAAAATAAAGGTCAGCTGCTTTTTTTATTGAAATAGACTTATGGACACTGTGTCCACAAGTGAAGAAAGGATGGAGAAGATGAATGATGAATTAAATCACGAGGTTGCCAGTAAGACTGTGGCACTTACATTCAGAGCCGCAAGGCTTACTAAGGAGACTCTTGAAAAGGCATTAAAGAAATACCTTGAGAGTAGGGAACATAAGAAAGGTCAGGCTGAACCAAAGCATGGCAAGATGAAGCTTGATGAATTAGTTGGACAGGGACAGGGTGCGACTGCAATTGAGGTAACAGATAATAACATCAAGTCATTTGAAAGAATTGCAAAGAAATACAATGTTGATTTTGCAGTTAAGAAGGATAAAACTGTACAACCACCAAAGTATATGGTGTTTTTCAAGGCAAAAGATACGGATGTTCTTTCGCAGGCTTTCAAAGAATTTGTCAAAGTAAATGAGAAGCAGAAAGCAAAAGTATCGGTAAGAAGCAAACTTAAGAACTTCATGAAACAGGTAGCGCAGAATAAGAACAGAGAAAGAACCAGGGATAAACAAAAGAGCAGAGGACAGAGTCTGTAATGGCTAGTATTATTGAGGGCATTGCAAAGGATATAAAGAACATACCAAAGACCATTAAGGGTAAAACGAAATCCCTGGAACCAAAGAAGGTTATCCTTAAGGTCCTGCCGTATGTAATATTTGGATATGTTGCAGATAAGTTTTATTATGGCTATCGAATAACGGAAGGTAGCGATGCTCTTAACAGATTGATGGATTCGCTGGCAAGTAACGTTGCATTTGCTAATCCATTACCAAGCATTTATCCAAAGGATCTTCTTGTCGGTATCATTACCGGTGTAGCATTTAGGCTAGTGGTATATTTTAAAGCAAAAAATGCGAAGAAATTCAGACATGGAGTTGAGTATGGATCTGCCAGATGGGGGACACCAAAAGATATTGAGCCGTATATGGATAAGGAGAACTTTGAAAATAACATCCTGCTTACCCAGACTGAAAGGCTTCAGATGAACGGAAGACCATCTTCACCAAAGTATGCAAGAAATAAGAATGTGCTTATTATTGGTGGTTCGGGTTCCGGAAAGACAAGATTCTTTGTTAAGCCAAATCTGATGCAGATGCATAGCTCATATGTTGTAACCGATCCAAAAGGAACTGTATTACTTGAAGTAGGCAAAATGCTTCAGTCAAATGGTTACAGGATAAAAGTGCTTAATACAATTAACTTTACCAAGTCATGTCATTATAATCCCTTTTCATATATTCGAAGTGAAAAGGACATCCTTAAACTGGTAAATACAATTATTGTAAATACTAAAGGGGAAGGTGCACAGGCTACAGAAGATTTCTGGGTAAAGGCGGAAAAATTGTACTATCAGGCCCTGATAGCATATATATGGTATGAGGCGCCGGAAGAAGAACAGAACTTCTCGATGCTAATAGACTTAATTGATGCCAGTGAGGCAAGAGAAGACGATGAAGAGTTCAAAAATGCAGTTGATTTGTTATTTGAGGAACTGGAGAAAGAGGATCCGACGCATTTTGCAGTAAGGCAGTACAAAAAGTATAAGCTTGCTGCAGGAAAAACTGCAAAGAGTATATTGATAAGCTGTGGGGCAAGGCTTGCACCATTTGATATAAGAGAGCTTAGGGAACTTACAAGCTATGATGAACTTGAACTTGATACTCTAGGCGAAATAAAGACAGCCATGTTTGTAATCATCAGTGATACAGATGCGACATTTAACTTTCTTGTAAGTATTATGTATGCGCAATTATTTAATCTGCTCTGTGATAAAGCAGATGATGTATATGGAGGAAGACTGCCGATTCATGTAAGGTGTCTCTTAGATGAGTTTGCCAATATCGGACAGATTCCGAGTTTTGAGAAGCTGATAGCGACCATCAGATCGCGTGAAATATCGGCTTCTATTATTTTACAGTCAAAATCCCAGCTTAAAGCTATCTATAAAGACAATGCGGACACAATCGAAGGAAACTGCGACACGACACTGTTTTTGGGTGGAAAAGAGAAAACGACTCTTAAAGAAATGGCAGAAATCCTTGGAAAGGAAACAATTGATCTTTATAACACTTCTGATACGAGAGGAACCTCTCAGTCTTATGGACTTAATTATCAGAAGACCGGAAAAGAGCTTATGAGCCAGGATGAGATAGCTGTTATGGATGGAGGAAAATGCATTATGCAGGTAAGAGGTGTGAGACCTTTCTTTTCAGATAAATATGATATTACCAAGCATAAGCAGTATAAAAATCTGTCCGATTATGACAGCAAAAACACCTTTGACATCGAAAAGTATCTAAGAAGTATCAAGCCCGGCACAATGAAGATGAAAAAGGGGCAGATTATTGATGAGGTATTCGATGCCGGAGAGATTAAGTAATTCCTTTATGGAAAAAGGTATAAGCTGATGGCTTAATATAAGCTTCCCTATCGTCAGCTAATACGGACAACTTAATATGGTACCCGTTAGGCACATCACTTGTGGACACAGTGTCCAAAAGTCGTATGTGCCTTTTGTATGCCATCGGGAGACTGCCGTGTGTGCGGACAAACAGTTAAAAGGCATGAACAAAAAGATTAATGGAGGAAATGAAAAATGGCGTTTTTTACAACAGCAGTAACCGGTCTTAAGACGGTAGTAACAGCAATCGGAGCAGGTGTAGGTGTCTGGGGAGTTATTAATCTCTTAGAAGGATATGGAAATGATAACCCAGGTGCAAAGTCACAGGGAATCAAGCAGTTAATGTCCGGTGGTGGCATTATCATTATGGCTCAGACGGTGATTCCACAGCTTAGCACATTGTTCTCATAATCATAATGGACGGAATTGTAGATAAAATTACCGAATTTATAAAGGAAATGCTTCAAGGGTGGGTACTTACCAACTTGGAAACCATGTTTACCGATGTCAATGACAAGGTAGGCACGATTGCAACAGAGGTAGGGAAGTCACCCAGTACATGGAATTCAAGTATCTTCAATATGATAAAAACACTGTCAGATAATGTCATGATTCCCATTGCGGGAATGATAATAAGCTTTGTTCTTGTATATGAACTGATATCCATGATTATTGACAAAAACAACATGCATGAGTTCGATACCTCTGTCTTCATCAGATTCCTGATGAAGGCATGTATCGCTGTAATGTTGCTTTCAAAGACATTTGACATTGTACTGGCGGTTTTCGATGTGGGAACCCATATTGTATCACAGGCCGGTGCTGCAATTACTGGAAGTACAACACTCGATGTAACATCAACTCTTCAGAGCATGTTTAACAGTGAATTATCGACTATGACCATAGGACAGTTGATAGGGCTTGGAATGGAAACCATGATTGTAAGCCTGTGTATGAAGATCATGTCGGTCTTAATCACCGTCGTACTATATGGCCGAATGGTGGAAATATACCTTTATATTTCGGTTGCCCCGATACCCTGTGCCACAGTGTCAAACAGAGAATGGGGAACAATTGGAACAAACTATTTTAAGGGCTTGTGTGCCCTGGCATTCCAGGGATTTTTCATTATGGTATGTGTCGGAATATATGCAGTGTTAGTGAGCAGCGTATCAGTTTCAGGTGACCTGCATTCAGCCCTATGGGGTGTAATGGCATATACAGTAGTACTGTGCTTTTCATTATTCAAGACAGGAAATCTTGCAAAATCAATTTGGAATTCACACTAAGAGAGGAGAACATTATGGCAATATCGGTAGCGGTGCCAAAGGATTTATCAGGCATCAAAACAAAGGTAGCCCTGAATCTTACAAAGAGACAGATAATCTGTTTTTCCGGGGCCATTATTACTGCTACTCCGACATATTTCCTTACAAGAAATATTCTTGGAACGAGTGGCTCCACGTTCTTACTTATGCTAGTAGCTATGCCGTTCTTCTTCTTTGCAATGTATTCGCGGGACGGGTTCCCGGCAGAGAAGATACTAATGTTTATGATAAGGCAGAAGTTTCTTACCCCGGGAATAAGACCTTACAAATCGCAAAATTTATATGCAAGGTTGGAAGATAAGGAACGTATAAGGAAGGAGGTTCACTACCTTGAGGAACAAAAAAGAGGCGGCAGAAAAGAAAACAGATCCGAGTAAGGTAAAGGTAGCTGCAGCCACTACTACAGATGGAAAGAGTAGTCTTATTGATAAGATTAAGGCGACCTTTGAAAATTTCCTTATCATGTTAAAGATAAAGGAATTAAATAAGGAAATGGCCGGAACGGATGCAAAGAGTAAAACACCGGATACGGCACAAAAGACAATTACATTTGAAAAAATGTACCGTGATGGCATTTGTAAGGTGTCATCAAACCATTATTCAAAGATGGTGGAATTTTATGATATAAACTATGACCTGCTCGAAGTGCAGGATCAGGGGCTGATACTTGAGGATTATTCAAAACTGATTAACTATTTTGATCCGTCCGTTAAGTTTCAGCTCTTTCTGTTTAACAGAAGAGTCAGTGAGGAGGAATTGGAAGCCCAGCTTGATATACCTCTGCAGAGAGATGCCTTTGATGATATCAGGGAAGAGTATTCCATGATGCTTAAGAAACAGTCATCGAAGGGAACTAATGGAATCATAAAGTCAAAGTACTTTGTTTTTGGCATTGATGCAGCAGATCTTAAGGAAGCAAGGGCAAAGCTTAATAACATTGAAAAGGATGTGTTAAGGAACTTAAACGCAATGGGTACCAATGCACACTCTCTTGATGGAAAAGAAAGACTGCGTGTACTTCATGAGTACTTCAATCAGGGAAATATGGAGCCCTTTCACTTTTCCTTCAAGGAACTGTCAGAGTCCGGTAAGAGTGTTAAGGATTATATTGCACCACCGGGTTTTGATTTCAGATATCCTAACAGATTCAGAAGTGGCAAGATGTTTGGATGTGTTCATTATCTGGATATCATTGCACCGAGATTTACGGATGAGTTATTAAAAAGGCTGCTTGACATTGATGACAATTTAACAGTCACCATGCATATGCAGACCATGGACCCTGTTAAGGCAATCAAAATGCTTAAGGGTGCACTTACTAATATTCAGAAGATGAAGATTGAGGAGCAGAAGAAGGCTGTAAGAAGTGGATATGACATGGATATCCTTCCGACAGACATCATTACTTATGAAAAGGACACTTTGGAATTATTAGATGATTTGAACTCAAGTAACCAAAAGATAATTAAGATGACTTTTCTTATTACAACTTATGGTGAAACGAAAAAGAAGATGGAAGCACTTCAGCAGAGGGTTTCCGGTATCATTCAGCAGGCAAATTGTAACTTAAGACCACTTCAGTATCTGCAGGAGCAGGGCCTTATGGCGTCAGCTCCAATCGGATGTAATGAGACAGGAATTGAGCGAGTGTTGACAACAAAGAGTACTGCAATACTGGTTCCGTTTTGTACGCAGGAATTATTTATGCCAAGCCCTGCCATCTATTATGGGTTAAATGCTTTGTCAAACAACATGATTATGGCAGACAGAAAGAAGCTTCGTACCCCGAATGGAGTAATACTTGGAACACCGGGATCCGGTAAATCATTCTCTGCAAAAAGAGAGATATTATCATCGTTTTTGCAGACAAGGGATGATGTTGTTATATGTGACCCGGAGGGAGAATACTTCCCACTTGTTCAGGCACTTCATGGGCAGGTAGTAAGGCTTGCGACAAACAGTAAGGATTATCTTAATCCAATGGACATACAGATAAGCCATAAGGGTGATAAGGAAGCACTTAAGCTTAAATCAGACTTCCTTATTACGCTGTGTGACTTAATTGCAGGCGGTAAGGATGGATTACAGAACGACGAAAAAGGAATCATTGATGAATGTATAAGGCACATCTATGATAAATACTTTGAAAATCCTATTCCTGAGAACATGCCGCTTTTGGAGGATTTATATGATGCACTATTAGAGCATAAGAATCCAAAGGCAGAGAGAATTGCAAACAGTCTTGTTTTGTATGTCCATGGTTCGCAGAATTATTTCAATCATAGAACCAATGTTGATTCAAAGAACAGAATCATGTGTTTTGATATCAGGGATCTTGGAAACCAGCTTAAGGAACTTGGAATGCTTATTGTTCAGGATGCGGTGTGGAACAGAGTGTCCGTAAACAGAGAGCGAAAGATAGCAACAAGATACTACTGTGATGAGTTCCATTTGCTTTTGAAAGAGAAACAGACAGCCATCTATTCGGTTGAAATCTGGAAGCGATTTAGAAAATGGGGTGGAATTCCAACAGGACTTACACAGAACGTAGGTGACTTTTTAAGGTCAGAGGAAATCGAGGGAATCCTTGGTAACTCTGACTTTGTTTATTTACTAAATCAAAATGCGAAGGATCAGCATATCTTAGCTGACAAACTTGGGTTATCAGAAAAGCAGCTTGCTCATGTGACAAACTCTGAACCGGGTTCAGGTCTGATTCTGTTTGATAACGTAGTCATTCCGTTTGTTGATAAATATCCTACGGATACAAAGACATATCGGATTATGAATACGAAGCCTGAAGAAAGTGTAACAAAAGAGGAGGCATGATAGATGGCTGAAAAGAAAGCAGAAAGAAAGGATTCGGTCAAGAAAGCAAAGGAGAGGTCCCAGAGAGAATTCCAGGGAAGGGAGAGAGAAAAGACCGGAGGAAAATCAAAGGTCGAAGAAGTGTTTTCTGAAAAGGAAAGTGAGTTTACCGATCCAAGTCTGTTTGCTGACAAAAAGCTAAAGAAAGCAGCCGATAAGAAAAACATCGCAAAAAAGAATTATGAAAAAGTAAGGGCTGAAACGCAGAAAACTACTTATTCGATGCAGAAGGTCTATGACGAGGCAACGGGAAGCTATGTTTATAAAGTAGTAGCGGATAAAAAGGATGCTAATGTTAATCGTTCGCTTACAAAGAAAAAGATGTATCGAAAATTCATGTATGAAGCTGAGGCAGCCACAAAGGCAAAAGCAATGGAAGATGCGGACGATAATGATGCAGTGAACGCAGCCAGTGCTGTAGAAAGCAGTGGAGAGAGGCTTTATGACTTTGCAATGGAGCACAGTAAGTCAGCAACCCAGAGAAAGTATGACAGACTGTCAAAAGCACAAAAGAAAATGGCAAGGGCAGATGCAATATATGCAAAAAGAAAGTTTCAATATGACACAAACGAAGCTTATGCCAAATGGCTTTCTCAAAATGAAAAGATGCAGGGAAAAGCTCCATCCAAATTGCTACAAAAACAGTTTCAGAAATCAAGAATAAAGAGGCAGTACATTAAGGCACAAAGAATTGCCAAAGACACAGGAAAGACTGCTGAGATTGCGGTTGAATCAGCAAAGAAAACAACTCTTATAGCACATAAGATACAGGAGTTTATTGCAAGAAATGCAAAGACAATAATTATTGTCGGATTACTTGCATTACTTATGGTTTCCATTATGAGTGCCTTAAGCAGCTGTGCGGCAATGCTTGGTGGCAGTGTGTCTACGACAATGGCAAGTACCTATCTTAGTGAGCCTTCAGAAATCGATGCTGCGGCATTAAAGGTGAGTGAACTTGAAACAGAATTGCAGGAGGAGATTAATGCGATTGAAACAGATTATCCCGGGTACGATGAATATGACTATAACCTTGGAGAAATCGGTATGAATCCTGCTGTGTTAATCAGCTACATATCCGCAAAATATATAGAGTTTACAGCTGCAGATGTGGAGGCAGAGATACAGGCAATTTTTGATGAAATGTATACGCTTACACTTACACCCGATACGGAAACAAGAACAAGAACAGTGACTGTTACAGATCCTGATACCGGGATAGAAACCGAAGAGGAAGAAGAATATGAGGTATCAATACTTAGGGTAAAGCTTACGGTAAAGACCATTGAGGAAATAGCTATTGCAAATCTGACTGCAGAACAAAAGGAAATCTTTGATGCATATACAGAGACAAAAGGTGCGCTGCAGGTATTTGCATCCCCGGTTGATTATTACTGGTATGACTATATATCAAGCTATTATGGATATCGTATCCATCCAATCACAGAAACAAAGCAGTTTCACAGAGGTGTAGATATAGCGGTTCCTGAGGGAACAAAGGTATATGCAACGCATGAAGGAACCATAACTGAGGCAGGCTTTGATTCAGAATTTGGAAATTACATAGTTATCTCAGATTCTAAAGGATATGTAACGAAGTACGGACATTTGAGTGCGGTCAATGTGTCTGCAGGCCAGACGGTTAGAAAAGGCTTCATCATAGGCAAGACCGGAAATACAGGGGCAAGTACAGGAAGCCATCTTCATTTTGAATGTTTATATGAAGGTGAATACTATAATCCGCTGTTTTATTTTAACTGCGGAACAAGGACTATGTATGGAGAAAATCACGGAGGAAGTGGTGGAATGGATTATGAATTACCGGATGCCTTTAGTGATGCCCAGGTAGGGGCGCTGCTTAGAGAAGCAGACAAATATGTTGGAACAGATTATGTATGGGGTGGTGCAACACCGGCAACAGGTTTTGACTGTTCAGGATTTGTATGCTGGTCATATAGAGAAAGTGGGACATATCCACTTGAGAGAACAACAGCACAAGGTATTTACAATAAATGTGCGAGAGTGACTCCGGGAGGTGAAAAGCCCGGGGATCTTATTTTCTTTACGGGAACCTACAGCTCAGGTAATCCGGTCACACACGTAGGTATTGTGGTTGAGCCGGGAATCATGGTTCATGCCGGGGATCCCATAAAGTATGCATCATATACAACCAGTTACTGGAACTCACATTTTTATGGTTTTGGAAGACTGGCAAATTAATTGTACGGAGGAAAACATGTCAAAAGTAAAGATTGAGAAAGAACTTATCAAGGTAAGAGGGCAGCTTCAAAGCCTTCAGAAGAAAGAAGCCTATCTTGAACAGGAACTTAAGATGGCTGAGGCTGCTGAAAAGCAAGCAATACTTGATAAGCATCATATTTCTGTTGAGGAATTAACAGCGATGATTAAGACAAAGAAAGAAGAGGAAAAGAAGATTCTTAATATGGCAAGAGAAGCGGAGGCAAATGAAAATACAGAGAGGAGATACTCTAATGACTAAGAAATTAAGGGTAAGGGTAATTGGCACGCTTCTTGTGTCAGCCCTGCTGTTTGTATTACCAATTGGAGCAATACTTTCAAATAATTCTATGGTGACAACGGTCCATGCAGAAGATAGTGATTCGGAAGAACCGGACAACGGAACTGAAATCATTGTTGAAAGGCTTGATGAATCAGGAAGTGGAGAAAACACAGAGAGTACAGAAAACACCGGTAACGAGGGAGAACAAGGTGGTGGAACAGAAGGGGAAGGAGCAGAAGAAACACCAGAACCAACACCAACACCGACGCCTGAACCATTGGCGTGTACGTGCAACTCACACTGCACAAGCCGTTATAACTATGACTCAAATTGTGAAGCATGCAGTGCTGACTTTACAAAGTGCGAGTATATAAATCCGAATGTAACCATAACGATAACAGCTCCTGAGGGCTGGTCAAAGGATAAAGCAAAAATAGCGATCGGAGTTAAGGATGCTTTAAACACAGGCAATTTTGAAATCGTAAAGACAGAGGCAAAGATCGGACAAAACGGTTCATGGCAGGATATTACCGAAGAAATGTTTATTGAGGTAACAGAAAACTGCAGTGTGTATGTTCAGGTTACTGATCAGAACAATAAGGTGTATTCAAAGAATAAGAGTATCAATTGTTTTGATAAGACTAATCCTACGCTTAATGCTGCAGTCAGCAATGGACTGCTTACTGTTGTCGGATATGATTCACAGTCAGGAATCAAAGCATTCTATGTAAATGGCTATGAGTTTAAGGAATTTACCAATAATACGCTGAATGTCAGATTACAGCAGTTTGATACTGGATATGAATACTTTACTGTGCAGGCTATGGATTATTCCGGGAACATGTCTGAGGTATATAAGACCAAGAATCCATATTACGACGATGATAAAAGCGATGATGATGACAAAGGAGCAAGCACACTGCCGGTAAATGCGACAGCTTCTGCTCCATCAAGTGCGACTGCTACGGTGACAGACCATACAAAAACTGACAGTCAGGGAAACACAACCTATTCAAGTAAGCAGGAGCAGGAAAAACATCAGGCAATGAAGGAAGCAGATGAGGCTGAAGCAGCTGAAAAAGAGGGCGAAGAGAAAGAAGAAACATCTGAAACCGGTAAGGAGTTTTATACCATTAAGACCCAGAGTGAGAAGGTCTTTTATTTAGTCATTGATCGTGATGGTGATGATGAGAATGTTTATTTCTTAACCGAGATTGATGAAAACGACCTTATGAATACGGTAAGTACAACATCTGAGACATTACCTAAGAATTCAGCAGCACTTGAGTCGGCAATTCCTACAGAAGAAGAGGCATTAAGTAATAATAATGCAGAATCAGGTGTAACCGTAACGGATGCAGTTGAAGAAAAGGAAGAAGAGCCTGAACCGGAGGTAATAGAAGAACCTGAGGTAGAAGAACCAAAACCTCAGAGTAACCTTTTTACATACATTCTTATTGGTGTAATCAGTGTTGGAGCAATAGCTGCCTGGTATTATCTCAAAATGGTAAAGGGCAAAAAAGAAGCATTCCTTGATGAGGATGATGAAGAAGATGACGAGGACGAATATTATGAGTCCGATGAGGAAGCCGAAGAAGGTGGCGGTGAAGATGATTTCTTCCGTATGGACGATGAACCTATAAAATCAGAGGTTTCCATGGAAGATGCTGTGGAAGATGTAGCTGATACGATTGATGAATAATGTTTAGTAGTTTCCCGGAATAGGGACCGGGAATTAAAAAAGGAGGAAAACTAAAATGGCTAAGGATATGGAAAATGTAACCAATGACGCAGCAGATCAGTCAGAAAAGAAAGAGTTTAAGGAAATAACTCTTAAGTTTGGCAAGGGCCTTGTAGGTGAGACATTCCAGGGCAAGGATGGAAAGGATTATAAACAGATATCCATTCCAAATCAGGATCAGAATGATAAGAGCCCATGGGCTTCTTTTGTAGTTAGAGCAAATGCCGTTCATGAAGACCAGTTTGGAAAGGGTATGTGGGTTAAACTTCCGTCAGAAGGTTCAACCACAGTAAGAAAGGACAATGTTGTTGGACAGGATGAGGCTGGCAA
The DNA here is from genome assembly GCA_004552595.1 of Lachnospiraceae bacterium. Lineage (GTDB taxonomy): Bacteria > Bacillota > Clostridia > Lachnospirales > Lachnospiraceae > UBA2868. The sequence goes on from SFNX01000017.1 coordinate 17,818, forward strand.
GAATATCTATGAAACAACCAAGACAAAGATTCCAAATAGGGAATTAAAATCAATGGTTGAGTTTTATAAGAACAATGATAGGAGTCAGGAGAAAGGAAACGAAGTTCCAAAGGATGCATTGGAGGATAAGCCAAAGTCATCACTAAAGGATAAGGTTCAAAAGAATAAGGAGAAGGTTGCTGAGAATAAGAAAGCAAAAGCAGCTGAAAAGACACAGGAAAAGTCACCAAAGAGCAAAGCAAAGGGAAATGAAAGATGAGAGGGAGGTACTCATGCAGTTAGTAATAGCAGAGAAGCCCAGTGTTGCTAATTCCATTGCTGATGTCCTTGGTGCAAAAGAAAGGAAGGATGGTTATCGCCAGGGCAACGGATATTACGTGTCCTGGTGTGTAGGTCATCTTGTTTCACTGTGTCAGCCGGAAAGCTATGGCAATGAATATGAAAAGTGGAATTATGAATCTCTCCCCATTATCCCTGATAACTGGAAATATGAAGTAAAGTCAGGGGTAAAGAAGCAGTTTGATATTGTGTCAAAGCTCATGAATTCAGATGATGTCAAAGAAGTTGTCTGTGCTACAGATGCAGGAAGAGAGGGAGAACTTATCTTTAGACTTGCCTACAATGAGGCAAGGTGTCATAAGCCGATATTAAGGCTCTGGATATCATCCATGGAAGAGTCTGCAATAAAGGAAGGCTTTAGAAATCTTAAGCCCGGTAAAGAGTATGACAATCTGTATAAATCAGCACTCGGAAGACAACAGGCAGACTGGCTTGTTGGAATCAATGGTACAAGACTATTTACGGTGCTATATGGTAGCAAGGTACTTAAGGTTGGAAGAGTACAGACTCCGACACTTGCCATGCTTGCCGACAGAGAACTTGAGATTATGAACTTTAAAAAATGTCCATTTTACACACTTACAATGGATGCAGAAGGAATAATTGCTACGTCCGGTAAGTATGAAACGGCTGATTTGGCAAGGCAGGCTATGTTATCTTGTGAAAACATGCCTGCCAAAGTTATGTCTGTACAACGGGATGAAAAGACTTTGTCAGCGCCAAAACTATATGACCTTACATCGCTTCAAAGAGATGCAAATAAACTGTTTGGATTTACGGCAAAGCAGACATTGGATTATACACAAAGTCTGTATGAAAAGAAGCTTGTAACCTATCCGAGAACAGATAGCAGGTTCTTATCAGATGATATGGAAGAAACGGCAATGGTGGTCATTAATGCAATAAAAGAAGCTAATATGTTGGCCACGCTTCCAGATATCATAGAGCCAAGCATTTCAAAGGTTCTTAATTCAAAGAAGGTAACAGATCACCATGCAATCATACCAACTGTTGAGATAGCAAAGGGTGGTAAGGTGGATATTACAGAAAAGGAAAGAAGGATTCTGTGCCTTATTGCAACAAGATTGCTTGAAGCTACGGCTATGGCACATAAATATACGCTTACAAAAACTGTGCTTAGATGTAATCGGATTGAATTTGTAAACAAGAGTAAGGCCATAAGGGATATGGGCTTTAAGGTCTATGAACAGGCACTTAGAGACTTATTCCATGTGGAGAAAGCAAAGGATTCTGATGATGATGAGGACTATAGGGACAACGATGTAAATGTTTCAGAAGGTCAGGTTCTTAAGGTAAATGAGATGACTGTTAAGGAACAGTTTACCAAAGCACCAGCGCATTACACCGAGGCAACTTTACTGTCTGCAATGGAAAAAGCCGGTGCTTCTGAAATGGATGATGATGTAGAGCGAAAGGGTCTTGGTACTCCCGCAACAAGAGCAGATATCATTGAAAAGCTTGTAAATGATGGATTTGTAAGACGTGAGAAGAAGCAGATGATTCCAACAGAAGATGGAATGAAGCTTATTACGATTCTGCCAGAACAGGTAAAATCCCCTAAGCTTACAGCTGACTGGGAGAATGAACTGGTTCTTGTGGCGAAAGGCGAGAGAACCATAGATGACTTTATGAAAGGCATCAAAAAGATGGTAACAGACCTTGTTAGTACGTATAACTGCATCAGTGAAGAAGATAATCCATTTAGTAAGCAAAGAGAAGAATACGGCACGTGTCCTAAATGCGGAAGCATTGTAACAAAAGGAAAATATGGTGTGTACTGCACTGGGAAATGTGGAATGACATTTAGCAAGGCTATGGGAAAGACGCTTACTGATAATGAGGTTAAAGCATTGCTTCTTGGGAAAAAGATTCTGCTTAAGAATCTTAATGGTAAAAACGGAAGTACTTATGATGCTTATGTTAAACCAAATGGCATTAAGGAATATAACTATCCAAATAAGGATGGAAAACTAATGACCGGTTATCAGTATGCGTTTGAAATGACATTCCCAGATAAAAAGAAATCGTAAATACAGGTAAGAAAAAGGAGGATAATTATGCGAATCCAGAGTTCACTTGGAAAAGGCAAGTATGTAGAAAAAAGAAACATTGAGGCAGAAGAAGCAAGAATGAAGTCTTACAATGACCGCTTTATGCGATTGCTTAAGAAAGCAGAGGCAGAAGTAGATGAAAATGGAAAAGGAAAGGAAGGTAGCAGATAATGGCAGATATGACGTTTGATGAATTTAAGCAGGAAATAGCAGATAACATTAAGGAATATCTTCCTGATAAGTATGCAGACAGTATAGTGCAGGTTAATGCTGTACAAAAGAATAACGAGACACTTGATGCCCTTACGATTACAAGTCCTGATTCAAATATGAGTCCAACGATATATCTTAACAGTTTCTATGAGGATTATCAGAATGGAAGAGATATGGATGATATCTTAGACAGTATCGCTGATTTGCGTGTGGAGCATGAAGTAAATCAGGACTTTGATGTGTCATCAATTACTGACTTTGAAAAGGTTAGCGATAAAATAGCAGCAAGATTATATGGTATGGAAGGGAATGAAGAACTGCTTTCTGCAAGACCTCATGCCACGATGGATGATTTGGCGGTAACATACTGTATCATGCTTGGAGATAATGAGAATGGTTCAATGAGTGTGCCTATCACTAACCAAATCATGGAAACCTGGGGTGTTACACAAGAAGATCTTAGGAGAATTGCACAGGAAAATTGCGACACACTTACTCCTTCAAAATTCATGTCAATGAATGCGGTGATGACGGATATGATGGTTCCGCAGATTATGAGTGATTATGGTATTAACGAGGAAGAAGCCATAAAAATGGTAAATGATATGGTTCCTACCGATGATAAGCTGTTTGTGCTTACTAACAATCAAAAGCTTAACGGAGCAGCTGCACTTTTAGACGAAAAGATGATGGAGCAGATCGCTGAAAGAGTTGGAAATGATTTCTATATTCTCCCCTCATCTGTCCACGAAGTACTAATTGTTCCTAAGGAAGTGGGCATGGACCTTAAGGATTTAGAAGCAATGGTCCAGGAGGTCAATGCAACTCAGGTAGCTCCACAGGATAGATTATCGGATCATGTGTATCAGTATGATAATGAAACCCGTGAAGTATTCAGAGCTGACAGGGCAGAAGAACATCAGCAGAAAAAGGAGGCATTAAAAGATTCTGTAGATATGCCAAAGGATGCAGTTGCCGATAAGCCAAAGGATAAGGGTGACAAGGAAAAGACATCTCTTAAGGAACGTCTTGAAGATAAAAAGAAAGAATCCAAGGAGATGGAGAAGAAATCACCTGAAAAGGCTCTTGAAAAAGGTAAGAAGAAAGAACAGTCATTATAATACATTGAAATAACAAAGATTTGGCGAAGGAGAAATCCTTCGCCTTTATTTTTGAAGGGAGCAGATATATGGCAGAAAAGAAAGACTCTGTAAAAGAGATTACGGAAAAATTGGAACAGGGGCTTAAGGAACTGTTTGATTCAGAAAGATATAAAACATATTTGAATACCATGTCAAAGTTTCATAATTATTCCTTCAATAACACTTTGCTTATTGCGATGCAAAAGCCTGATGCAACACTTGTGGCTGGGTTCAATTCCTGGCAAAAGAACTTTGACAGACATGTAAATAAAGGTGAAAAGGGAATAAGGATAATGGCACCTGCACCATATAAGAAAAAGCAGGAAGTTGATGTCATAGATAAAAATACAGGAAAGCCTGTGATTGGAGAAGATGGAAAACCAAAGACTGAACAGGTTGAGATAGTGATCCCTGCATTTAAACCGGTAACAGTGTTTGATGTCAGTCAGACAACAGGTAAAGATATTCCATCTCTTGGAGCAGATGAACTCAAATTTACGGTTGAAAACTTTGAGGACTTTATGAAGGCACTCGAGAGAGTATCACCGGTGCCTATGGAATATATGGAAATTTCATCTGAAGCAAAAGGATATTTCTCGCCGTCTGAACAAAGGATAGTCATACAAAATGATATGGGAGAAAGTCAGACTGTAAAGACTGCAGTTCATGAAATAGCACATTCCTTGCTTCACGATAAAGATAATGTCCGAGTGGAAGGTATTGAAGAGGGAGAGAAGAAAAGCAGATCTACCAAAGAAGTGGAAGCTGAGTCAGTGGCTTATACTGTATGCCAACATTTTGGTATTGATACGAGCGAGTATAGTTTTGCCTATGTGGCAGGCTGGTCTTCCGGAAAAGAGATGCCTGAGTTAAAGGAATCCATGGACACAATCAGAAAGACAGCATCGCAGCTTATTACAGGCATTGAAAATGAATTAAGAGAGATACAGCTGCAAAGAAGTCAAACAATGGAAAAGGCACAGGAGCCCGTAACATTAGTTGTGGCTGAATGCTGTGAATACCACGCTCTTGGTGAGCATTATGAAGGAGTAAAGAGCGTTGATGAGGCAATAAGGCTTTTTGAAGCTATTCCATCTGAGAGATTAAATGGTATTAAGTCAATTGCTCTTGATGTTCCAAGAGTTGATAAAGAATTCAGCATGGAAATTGATGTATTAGTGGGACAGACCTTTGATCTTGATACGTTAAATTTTGTGCCGGGTGTAAAGGAGAATGAGCAGGCAATGGAAATGATAGCAAGGCTTATTGAGCATTACCCGGAAATGGAAATAAGAGGTGAAATCCCACCTCTTTGTGCAGAGATATTAAGTCAGATTCGAGAAGAAAGAACTCTTTTAGAAGAGCTACCTCCATCTATGGCGTTAGCAATAAAGATTGATGAGTTTATGCATGATTTTGACCCATATGCGTATGCCGATCAGGTTACAGACAGAGAGGCACAAGTAAAGACTATTTCTGACGATTTAGAAAAGGGAGAAGCCGGATATATGGTTTCTTACTTTAAGGAACTTATAAGCAATGAAGATGGATTGATGGAGGATAGACAAAAGGCACAACAATTCATTAAGGAAATCGAAGAGTATAAACCACTTGCCAAAATAGAAGAACAGCTTGAGGAAAATTATAATCATATAGATAATTACTTGAATAATTTGAAGAAACCTTCCGAAGAGCGGATAGAAAATAGCAGAGAAACAGAAGAAAAGCAGGAGGAAGCACTTAATCAGGCAGACTCTGATTCCGGTAGAAAGACAGATGCTGATAAGCAAATAAAAACAGGGAGGAGACCATCACTTAGAAAACGTCTTGAAGAGAAAAAAGCACAGGTCGCCAGCGTGCCGGAAAAACCGGCCAATGAGAAAGAACATGTTAAGAACAACGAAAGGAGCATGACATATGGCTGATGAAAAGAAGAAAATAGCACCCGGTTATTTTACTGTTGAAGAAGCAAATTTAATATGCATATACAACAAAAAGGACAGACAAGTCGCTATGGAACATATTTACCGGATCCTTACTTATACGCCTGACAGCGATATGATAAGTATTATGTGCAACGCACTTCAAAAACTACAGCAACTCAGTGATGAAGAATTTGAGGCAATGGATATACAAGGTGCAGAATAATGGATGTACTAAATCCGGTACTCGCAAGTTTACTCTTATGGCTACATAGAGTAGAATGAGAACTATAGGGAGGGGGAACAGCGATATGGCAAATGCAGAGAAAATACCAGAGACAAAAGAACACAGAGAACGTTCAGCAAGAAGCAATCAGAAGCTTAAGATAATGTATCTTATGAAGATATTTATGGAAGATACCGATGAGGATCATGCCATTACACTTCAGCAGATAGTTGATAAGCTTCAAAGCTATGGCGTACCTGCAGAACGTAAAAGTCTTTATAGCGATATAGAGAACTTAAGAATATTTGGTCTTGATATCTGCGGATATCAGATGGACAGGACATTCTATTATCAGCTTGTAAACAGAGATTTTCAGCTTCCAGAGTTAAAGCTACTTGTAGACGCGGTTCAGGCTTCGAAATTTATAACAGAGAAGGAATCTAAGAAGTTAATTAAGCGATTAGAAGCATTTGCAAGTAAGTATCAGGCAGCGCAGCTAAACAGACAAGTCTATGTAAATGGTAGAATTAAATCTCGTAATGAGAAGAACTATTATAGCGTCGATAATGTATATAGAGCCATTGAAGAAAATAAGAAGATATCATTTCAGTATTATCATTTCGATGTGAACAAGAAGGAAGTACTGGCACACGATGGTAAAACATATGTAGTCAGTCCGTGGGCTATGTGCTGGGATGATGAGAAATATTACATGGTAGCTTATGATGAAGAAGCTGGCATAATTAAGCACTATCGTGTAGATAAGATGATAAAGTCAGATGTTCTTAACGAAAAGCGTACCGGTAAGGAAATATTCAAAAAAGAAAACATGGCTCAGTATACCCACAGACTCTTTGGCATGTTCGATGGAGAGGAAAGCTCTGTTGAGCTTCTGTGTGATAACTCTATGACGGATGTAATCTTTGACAGATTTGGTATTGATACACCGATATTTAAGCAGGGCGATAATCAATTCAAAGCAAGAGTAAAGGTTGCAGTAAGCAGTCATTTCTTTGGCTGGGTTATGGCTCTTGAAAAAGTAAAGATAATTGGTCCTGATGATGTAGTAGAAAAGATGAAAAAGCAGCTTATGGAGCAGTACAACATGTATTTTATGGAGGACGAATTATAAAAAATATTTGAGCTTTTCTATGATTCTACGGATGAAGATAAACTAACTGCTGTAGTGTTTTAAAATTATCTGTGGTATAAAGTTATGGAAATGAAAAAATATACAAGGAGTGTTATACGATGGATAATATTGAATTAGAAGTAACTGAGGTTAGTGAAGCAGTTGAAGAAGTAGTGGAAGAGACTAATAAAATTGAAATCGAACCATTATTTGAGGAGATGGTAGATTTTGATACGTTTTCAAAGTCGGATTTCAGAGTAGTTAAGGTAAAGGAATGCTTTGCAGTTCCTAAGAGCAAGAAACTTCTTCAGTTCACACTTGATGATGGAACAGGTACAGATAGAACAATTCTTTCCGGTATTCATGCATTTTATGAGCCTGAGGATCTTGTTGGTAAGACATTGCTTGCGATTACAAATCTTCCACCTAGACCAATGATGGGCGTTGAGTCTTGCGGAATGCTTCTTTCAGCAATTCACAACGTAAATGGTGAGGAACAGCTTAATCTTGTAATGCTTGATGATGTTATTCCTGCCGGAGCAAAGTTATACTAAGTGTTATTAGTTAGTAATAAAATATCAACGAACCAGTACAAATGAAACGTGATAAATTAGATCAGAATATTGCAAGTCCGTTTTTTTGACAGTGAATATAAATAAAATGGAATCAGTAAAGGTGGTGCTTCACCCTTACTGATTCTTTTTATTTTGCATAAAGGTGGAGATATAGATATGGGACGATTAATATTCTGGCTTCAGAAGAGAAGAAGAATTGAAATGAGAGCGTGTGGTAGATGTTGCTTAAGCTGTAGATTTTATAAGCAGTGCCGAGGTGATGGGAGGTTTTGATTACCGTTATATTTATGTATCATTCGACCAAAAGAATTTTGCCAATAGAGATAGAGGATTAAAACAGGGTATACCCTGAATTTACACATGACATCTTGAATAATATGTAAAATAGAAGTTATAAATTAAATAATTTTACAAAATGTAAAGATAGTTATTGAATTTGACTTTACAAAATGTTATATTAAAAAAGAACATATGAAAGGGGGCAGGCAATATGGCAAACCTTGGATATGTGCGAGTGAGCACGGCAGAACAAAACGATCAAAGACAGAAAGAAGCTCTTG
>SFNX01000018.1 GCA_004552595.1 Lachnospiraceae bacterium
ATTCAGAACATTTGCTTACCGGCAGGTATTCCTGTAGTTGCAGGTGAGGAAGGTATCTGTGGTGGATGCGGTATCGCAACACTTTCAATCAGCTACTATGATCTTGGTACAGCAACAGGTAAGATGGCAGTTAAGGTTCTTAAGGGCGAAGCTAATATCTCAGAAATGCCTATAGAGTATGCACCTGAATTTACTAAGAAGTACAATGCTGCTAACTGTGAAGCACTCGGAATTAAAGTACCGGATGATTATGTAGCAATTGAGGCAGAATAATTATTTTAGGTAGTATTAAATTAAAGACAAATGTGATATTATAATTCGCGGGCGTATTATACGCCCGTGAATTGTATATTAAAGAGGTATAGCATGAATTTTGTAAGTTTATTGAATGCAATGCCCGGTGCACTGGCACAGGGACTTATATGGGGTATCACTGCAATCGGAATTTATATTACATATAAAGTATTAGATATTGCCGACCTTACAGTTGATGGTTCTCTTGGAACAGGCGGCGCGGTATGCATTATGATGATGATGTCAGGACATAATGTGTATGTTTCAATGTTAGTTGCCATGATGGCCGGAATGCTTACGGGACTTGTTACCGGAATATTTCACACATTTATGGGTATTCCTGCAATACTTGCCGGTATTTTAACACAGCTTGGATTGTATTCAGTAAATTTAAAAATAATGGGAAAGTCAAATCAGGCGATAAATGTTGATAAATACGACCTGATGGTTTCGTTAAGATATATTAAAAACGTCGCAATTTATCAAAACACGATATTACTAGTCGCTTTGGTTGTAATCATACTCATTGCAGTGCTTTACTGGTTTTTCGGGACAGAACTTGGTTCATCACTTCGTGCAACAGGCTGTAATGCAGGTATGGCAAGAGCCCAGGGAATTAATACAGATTTTGCTAAGGTATTAGGACTTATGATTTCGAACGGCCTTGTTGCATTTTCAGGCTCCCTTCTTGCACAGTATCAGGGATTTGCGGATATCAATATGGGACGAGGATGTATCGTTATCGGTCTTGCAGCTGTAATTATCGGAGAGGCTGTATTTGCATTTTTCCACAATTTTGCAGCAAAGCTTTTGGCAGTAACACTTGGTTCTGTAATTTATTATTTCGTATACAACGTCGTAATCTGGCTTGGAATCGACGCGGATTTATTAAAGCTTCTCTCGGCTATCGTTGTTGCTATATTCCTTGCAACTCCGTATTTAAGAAGCAAGTACATGCCTAAGAAGGCAGTTAAGAAAATAACAGACGGGGAGGGCGCATAATATGTTAAAAGTATCACATGTAAGCAAGACATTTAATGCCGGTACGGTTAATGAAAAGCTCGCTCTTGATGATTTTTCAATAACAATTAACGAAGGCGATTTTATCACGGTTATTGGTGGTAACGGAGCAGGAAAGTCAACTTTTATGAATGCAGTTGCAGGTGTATGGAGAGTTGATGAGGGGAAGATTGAGATTGACGGAGAGGATGTAACTTCGCTTCCTGAACATAAGAGAGCTAAGTATTTAGGAAGAGTATTTCAGGATCCGATGCTTGGAACTGCCGCAACAATGGAAATTCAGGAAAATCTTGCACTTGCAAAGAGGCGTGGACTTTCAAGAACGCTTAAGCCGGGAATTACTAAAAAAGAGATAAAAGAATATAAGGAAATGCTTAAGATTCTTGACCTTGGACTTGAAGACAGAATGACTACAAAAGTAGGACTTCTTTCAGGCGGACAGAGACAGGCGCTTACACTCCTTATGGCGACACTTAAAAAGCCAAAGCTTTTGTTGCTCGATGAGCATACTGCAGCGCTTGATCCTAAGACAGCAGCTAAGGTACTTGAGATTACCGATAAGATTGTTAAGAGAGATAATCTCACAACACTTATGATCACACATAATATGAAGGATGCCATAATGCATGGCAACAGATTGATTATGCTTAATGACGGTAAGATAATTCTTGATATTTCGGGTGAAGAGAAGAAAAATCTTACAGTGGCAGATCTTCTTAAAAAGTTCGAGCTAGCCAGTGGAGAAGAGTTTACAAACGACAAAGCAATACTTGGATAATTTGAATTAATCATAGACCGGCAATGCCGGTCTATTTTGTTGTCATTATCCTCAATAGTTGTTTATTTAAGTAAAATAGTGTAAAATTAAAGTGTGTGTACGCTGGGAGGAAATATATATGTTTGCTACACTTATTCCATTATTTGACGAGACTCTGGCAGTATCCGGATATTCGTTATTTTCACAGAAAAAGAATAATCTTCTTACACCATCCCTTCTTGGAACGGGTGAGAATGACGGAGCGGGAGTAGTTGCCGGATTCGAGATAATTAATACAATTGGAGCGGATGCTATTTCAAGGGGCAAGATTATATTTGTCCCTCTTAATAATATGTCTGTATTTTCTGATATTGAGGAGCAGTGCAAAATACCTCATAAGAGTGTCGCACTTTTACTTGATAACAGCGTTAAGCCTGAAATGATGTTCATAAACAGAATTAAGGAACTTAAGGCATCAGGCTTTACACTTGCAATCAGAAAGCTTAATATTCCTGATTTTGAACCATACAGGGAAGTGCTTTCATTAATTGATTATATAATTCTTGACTATAAGAAGATTGCCAACATCGATGCGGCTAAGATGTATTTTGGAAGGATTTATCCAAATATCAGACTTGTTGCGGGTAACCTTGACAGTATGGATGCGTTTGAAGACTTAGTTGACGGTGGCGGATATACACTTTTCGAGGGTGATTTTTACAGATTGCCTATTACTAAGGGCGATACTGAAGTATCACCGCTTAAGGCTAACTACATTGAACTTTTAAATGTAGTTAATAAACCTGATTTCGAGCTTACTAAGGCAGCTGACGTAATTGGACGTGACACGGCGTTAGTTATCGATCTTCTTAAGATGGTTAATAAAATTGCAATCAATTCAGAGATTACTTCAATCAGACATGCGGCAGCAATGCTTGGTCAGAGAGAACTTAAGAAATGGATCAACACAGCAGTTGCTAATCAGCTTTGCACAGACAGACCTAACGAGATTACAAGACTCTCACTTATAAGAGCTAAGTTCTGTGAGAATCTTGCCGGCGCATTTAGCTGTAAGGATAAGGATAATGAACTGTTCTTAACAGGTCTTTTCTCGGTAATCGATTTAATTCTTAATCAGCCTATGGAAGAGGCGTTAAAGCTTGTATATCTTCCTAAGGAGATTAGCGATGCACTTACGCTTAATGAGGGCCAGCTCGCTAAGGTGCTTGATTTTGCGAAAGCATATGAGCAGGCTAACTGGACTGAGGCATCAAGAATTCTTGTTATTGAAGGCATAGACAGTAATGATACATACAAAGCTTATGTTGATGCACTAGACTGGTATGCTAAGATGTTTTCTAAGTGATTTAGATGAAATACGCCAATATTATTGTTAACATATCTAATGAAAATTTAGACAGGACTTTTCAGTACATTATTCCATCTCCACTGCAATCTGTAGTGGAGATTGGTTCTTTAGTGAGGATTCCATTCGGTAAATCTAACAGAATAATCGAAGGCTATGTAATCGATATTGTTAATACTCCTGAGTTTGATAAGGACAAGCTTAAGGAAGTCATCGATGTTATTGTCGACTCTAAAGTGACTGAATCAAGGCTTATAAAGCTTGCCGCTTTTATTCGTGAAAATTACGGCTCTACAATGATTAATGCATTAAAGATTGTTTTGCCGGTCAAGAAAAAAATTAAAGAAAAGCAGGAGAAGAGCATCATCCTAAACATTTCAGAGGAAGAGGCAAAAGAAAAGCTGGTACTTTTTACAAAAAAGCACCAGAATGCAAGGGTAAGACTGCTTACCGAGCTTATTAAAGAAAAAGTTCTTGATTACAGCCTTGTAACATCAAAGCTTAACATTTCAAAAGCGACTATTACATATCTTACCGAGCAGGAAATTGTAAAAACAGAATCGAAGCGAATCTATCGGAATGCAGCAATCGGCGAAATGTCGGCAAATAAAACTATTCTCAATGAACATCAGCAGATAATTGCAGATGACATCATAAAGGATATACGTAATTTGACTCCTAAGAAATATCTTATTCGTGGAATTACAGGTTCCGGTAAGACTGAAATCTATATGGAAGTAATTGATGAAGTAATAAGACAGGGCAGACAGGCAATCGTTCTTATTCCTGAAATCGCGCTTACATATCAGACTGTAATGAGATTTTACAAACGATACGGGGACAGAGTATCTACGCTTCATTCGAAACTTTCACAAGGTGAAAAGTATGATCAGTTTGAGAGAGCCAAAAATCATGAAATTGATGTGATGATCGGGCCAAGGTCTGCTTTATTTGTTCCGTTTGACAATATTGGTGTAATAGTTATTGATGAAGAACATGAGGGCTCTTACAAATCAGAGAAAATGCCAAGGTATCATGCAAGGGAAGTTGCAGGGGAACTTGCAAGACTCCACAATGCAGCACTTGTTTTAGGTTCTGCAACTCCTTCTGTCAATGCATATTATGAAGCAAAAAAAGGAGAGTATAAATTATACGAGCTCAATAAAAGAGCTAAGGAAGCAAAGCTTGCTAATGTTAAGATTGTTGATTTGAGGGAAGAACTAAAATCAGGCAATAAGACGATGTTTTCAAGGTCTCTTAGAGAAAAAATGGAAGAGAGGCTTCTTAAAGGCGAACAGATAATGCTCTTCTTAAACAGGAGAGGGTACAATGGCTCTGTTTCATGCAGGGCATGCGGAGAAGTAATAAAATGTCCGCATTGTGATGTGTCGCTTTCGGAACATAAAAGAGAAAATAAACTGGTATGTCACTACTGCGGATATTCAACGGGCTTAGTAAATCAATGTCCAAGCTGTGGTTCAACAATGGTTGCCGGGCTTAGAATCGGCACTGAAAAGGTCGAGGAAAAGATTAAAGAAATGTTCCCTATGGCTAATGTGCTTAGAATGGATGGGGATACAACCAAAAATAAAGACAGCTACAATAATATCTTAAGTGCATTTGCGAATAAAGAAGCAGATATTCTTATCGGGACACAGATGATAGTAAAAGGTCACGATTTTCCATATGTTACACTCGTAGGAATAATGCTTGCAGATTTATCGCTGAATGTGAATGATTACAGGGCATCGGAGAGAACGTTCCAGCTTATAACGCAGGCAGCCGGAAGAGCCGGCAGAGGAGAAATCCCGGGAGACGTTGTCATACAGACGTATTGTCCTGATGACTTTAGTATTGTTGCAGCATCACATCAGGATTATAAAGAGTTCTATGACGAGGAGATTTCATATAGGAAGATGCTTATGTATCCGCCATATGGGCAGATGATGTTAATTATGCTTGAAAGTGACGACTATGACAGTGTTCTTAAGTACTCTGAATATTTGGCAGGAAAAATAAAAAGTGATATAATCACAGAGAATTTTAAGGCAATAATAATCGGTCCTGCCGATGCAAATATTGTCAAGGTTTCAGACATATTCAGGCGTGTTTTATATGTTAAGGCACGTGAATATGAAAAGCTTGTTTATATTAAGGATTATATTGAGAATAATTTATCATCAGATGATAGAATAAGGATCAGCTTTGATTTTAATCCTATGAATTCGATTTAAGGAGGAAAACATTTTGGCTTTAAGGGATATAAGGGAAATAGGAGAGGAATGCCTTACTAAAAAGTGCAAGGAAGTCAAAGAAATGACAGACAGACTCCGTATTCTTATCGGAGATATGATTGATACAATGCATGAAGCAGAGGGTGTCGGTCTTGCAGCACCACAGGTTGGCATTTTAAGACGAATTGTAGTAATAGATGTTTCAGAAGAAGGCAATGAGCCGATTGTTCTTATTAACCCTGAAATAATTGAGAAAAGGGGCGAGCAGACAGGACCTGAGGGATGTCTGTCGGTTCCCGGTAAGACAGGAATGGTAACAAGAGCAGAATATGTAAAAGCGAAGGCTCTTGACATAGACATGAACCCGATAGAAGTTGAGGGAGAAGGTCTTCTTGCAAGGGCAATATGCCACGAACTTGACCACCTTGACGGGCATCTTTATACAGAGCTTGTTGAAGGAAAGCTTATGACAAATGAAGAGTTTATGGAATATTTAAATGCCAATGCAAAAGAAGGGGATTCAGAATAATGAAAGTTTTATTTATGGGTACTCCCGAAATTGCAGCGACAATTCTTGATGCAATTATAAATAGTGAGCATGAAGTTGTAGGCGTAGTAACACAGGAAGACAAGCCAAAGGGCAGAGGCAAAAATTTATGCGCACCTCCGGTCAAGGAGCTTGCGCTTTCACACGGAATCGAGGTTTTTCAGCCACATATAATTAAAGAGGAGTCTGCAATACAAAGACTTAGAGACTTTAATGCAGATATATTTGTAGTTGCGGCATACGGCAAAATCTTATCAAAGGAGATACTTGATATTCCAAAGTATGGCTGCATTAACGCACATGCATCACTTCTTCCTAAATACAGAGGTGCAGCTCCTATCCAGTGGGCTATTATCGATGGTGAAAAGCTTACAGGCGTTACAATAATGCAGATGGATGAAGGACTTGATACAGGTGATATGCTTTTCAAGGATGCAGTTGAAATAGCGGATGATGATACAGCGGATACGCTTTATGATAAGCTTTCGGTTTGTGGTGCAAATCTTATTCTTGAAGCACTTAAAAGAATTGAGTCAGGAGATATCCATCCGATCAAGCAGGATGACTCACAGGCTACATATGCAAAAATGCTTGATAAGACGCTTGGAAGAATTAACTTTAACAAACCGGCTGTAGAGATCGAAAGACTTGTAAG
This sequence comes from Lachnospiraceae bacterium, assembly GCA_004552595.1. Lineage (GTDB taxonomy): Bacteria > Bacillota > Clostridia > Lachnospirales > Lachnospiraceae > UBA2868. The sequence goes on from SFNX01000018.1 coordinate 6,874, forward strand.
AGGTCTTAATTCATGGCCGGGAACTTATACATATATTAATGATAAGTCGTTAAAAATATGGAAGTGTGCACTTACTGATATCAGATCAAACGGAGAGCCCGGAACAATACACAGTGCAGATAACGGAAGACTTTTTGTAAATACGCTTGATAATGCGCTTGAGCTTTTAGAAGTTCAACTTGAAGGGAAAAAGCGAATGGATGTTAAGTCTTTTATGCTTGGATATAAAGTGGAAGCAGGACTTAAGCTATTATAGAGAAAGGGAGGATTATTATGATTAATTTGCTTTTATATGCGGCTGATGAACTTGGATACATTGGCGGATACGGTGGATATTACTATGGATTTGACTGGACATATATATTAGTTATCATTGGCGCAATTATCACTTGTATTGCATCATCAAGAGTTAATTCAACCTTTAAAAAATATTCAAAATACAGAGCATCAATCGGCTGCACAGGCGCTGAAATCGCAAGGAGAATGCTTAATCAGGAAGGAATATATGATGTAAGCGTTGAGCATATAAGCGGTAATCTTACGGACCATTACGATCCAAAGTCCAAGGTATTAAGATTATCGGATCCTGTATATAATTCAACTTCTGTTGCGGCAATTTCCGTTGCAGCACATGAATGCGGACATGCAATTCAGCATTCGGAGGGCTATGAGCCGCTTAAGATAAGAAGCGCAATTGTACCGGTAGCTAATTTTGGCTCTAAGGCAGGAATGTACATTATTATCGCAGGCTGTCTCTTATCGTTCTTTCAACCATTAATTACACTCGGAATTGTGCTTTTTTCATTTGGAATGATATTCCAGCTTGTGACACTTCCGGTTGAATTCAATGCTTCAAGCAGAGCGCTTAACGTACTTGAAGAGTCAGGCTGGCTTGTAGACGAAGAAAATAAAATGGCAGGAAAGGTTTTAAAGGCGGCAGCATATACATATGTTGCAGCAGCAGCGGCATCAATTCTTTCAGTGTTAAGACTTATCCTGTTATTTGGTAGATCAAAAAGTGACGACTGATTTATAAGGGAAAACTAAATGCCTGATAACAGAGAGATAGTTTTAGAAGCGCTTCTTTTGCATGACAAGGGCGAATACGCGGATAAAATTATTAAAAGCATACTTGATAAATATTCATATCTTGAGAGATTTGAGAGAGGCTTTATCAATCGTGTCTTTACGGGCACGGTTGAGAGAAGGCTTTCTCTTGAGTTTATACTAAACCATTATTCAACCGTAAAAGTTAATAAGCAAAAGCCTGTAATAAGGGCAATTTTACTTATGAGCACATATCAGATTCTGTTTATGGAGCAGATTCCGGATTCGGCTGCAATCAATGAAGCGGTCAAGCTTGCCAAGAAGAAACGGTTCAATGGCTTAACAGGATTCGTCAACGCTGTCTTAAGGCAGATTTCAAGGAATAAAGAAAACATCGACAGCTTATTTTTTGAGCTTAAATGTGATGAAGTAAAGCTTTTCTCAGCTAAGTATTCATGTCCTGAGTGGCTTTGCAAGCATTATTTAAGCGAACTTGGGGCAAAAACGACAGAGCAGATTCTTATTAACTCGCTTACAGACAGAAAGATATGTGCCCGCACAAATTTGTCGCGTATTTCTACTGATGCACTTATTGATAAGCTTACAAAAGAAGGCATAGTGTGCGAGAGGATAGATGGATTTGATTCCTTTTACATTACGGCAAATGAAGGACTTTCAAATATTGATAGCTTTAATCAAGGGCTCTTTTGCATACAGGATTTAAGCTCACAAAGGATCGTTAATGACGAAGTTAAGGAAAGACTTAAAAATGCTGAGCTTGTTATAGATGTATGTGCGGCTCCCGGTGGTAAGACCTGCCATATAGCTGACATGGCAAAGTTTCTTAACAGTGGATTAAAGATCATTTCAAGAGACTTAACAGACAGTAAGGTTGAAAAGATAGAAGAAAACACGGATAGATGCGGTTTTGACAATGTGAGTACATGTGTATGGGACGCACTTAGGGAAGATGAAAGCTTACTTGAGAAGGCTGATATAGTAATAGCTGATGTACCGTGTTCAGGACTTGGTGTAATCGGAAGAAAGGTTGACATAAAATACCGTGTGCAGCCTGAGGATTTTAAGAGCCTTTCAAGTCTTCAAAAAGAAATAATTGATGTTGTATCAAAGTATGTGAAAAAGGGTGGAATGCTAATTTACTCTACGTGTACGGTCAACAACGCCGAGAATAGCGAAAATGCAAAATGGATTGAAGAAAACTTGCCGTTTAGTTTAGTAAGTGAAGAACAGTATGTGAATGATAATCCTGATTATGACGGATTTTACATTGCAAGATTTGTGAAAAATCAGTTTAGTAATGGTATATGAAAAGAGATTTACGTTCATTAAATTTAAATGAATTAGAGGAAGAGATAGTAGCGCTTGACGAAAAAAAGTTCAGGGCAATTCAAATTTTTGACTGGATGCATAATAAGCTGATTGATGACTTTTCACAAATGTCAAATGTTCCAAACAGCCTGATTGATAAGCTAAGCGAAAGCTTCATGATATATCCTGTTAAGAAAGAGAAAATGCAGGAATCACAAATTGATGGTACAAGGAAGTATTTATTCAGGTTACACGATGATGAGTATGTTGAAAGCGTATTTATGAGATATTCACACGGGAACAGCGTATGTGTATCATCACAGGTCGGCTGCAGAATGGGCTGTAAGTTTTGTGCATCAACAATCGGCGGACTTGTCAGGAACTTAACCGCAGGAGAAATTCTTGCAGAGGTATACGAGATAATTAAAGACACAAAAGAGAGAGTATCAAATGTTGTAATAATGGGAACCGGTGAACCATTTGATAACTATGAGAATGTAGTTAAGTTTATTCGTTTATTGTCTGATGAAAAAGGACTTAATATAAGCGGCAGAAACATTACAGTCTCAACGTGTGGAATCGTACCAAAAATCAGGCAGTTTGCTAAGGAAAATTTAAGTGCAACGCTTGCCATTTCACTTCATGCAACAAACGATGAAACAAGAAGGCAGATTATGCCCGTAGCTTTAAGCTACAGCATAGAAGAAATAATTGATGCATGCGCATATTTCTTTGATAAGACAAAACGGCGGCTCACTTTTGAATACAGCCTTATTGCAGGGGTAAATGACTCTGACAAAAATGCAGAAGAGCTTTCTAAACTACTTAGGAATCTGAATTGTCATGTAAACCTTATCCCGGTAAATCCGGTGACAGAGACAGCGTTCAAAAGTCCAAGTAAAGAGGCGGCTTTGAGCTTTAAAAATAAACTTGAAAAGAATCATATAAATGTTACAATTAGAAGAGAAATGGGCAGAGATATTGATGGCGCCTGCGGTCAGCTTAGAAGGCGTATTAAAAATCTGTGAATTAAGGAGAGAGTAATGCTGACTGTTTGTTCAAAAACAGATATAGGTAGAAAGCGGAATATTAATCAGGATACTGTCTGTGCATGGCCTGCGCCGCATGGAAGCCTTCCTAATCTTTTTGTCGTTGCAGATGGAATGGGAGGTCATAAGGCAGGTGATTATGCTTCTTCGTATGCTGTCTCAGCAATTGGCAGAGAAGTTGAAATGGATGAATCAAGCGAGCCTGTTATGATTCTTAAAAAGGCTATTGAATGCGCCAATGAAGAGATTTATGAGAAGGCTAAGGAAGAGGAATATTCGGGGATGGGCACTACAGTTGTCGCATCTACGATAATAGGTTCTACTCTTTTTGTTGCAAATGTAGGTGACAGCCGTTTATATATCATTAATGATGAAATCAAGCAGATAACTAAGGACCATAGCCTCGTTGAAGAAATGGTAAGGGCTGGGGAACTTAATAAGGAAGAAGCAAGATTCCATCCTGATAAGAACATTATCACGCGTGCAGTAGGCGCTGATAGAAATGTTTTAATAGATTTTTTTGAGGTAGATCTTTCAGAGGGAGACGTCATTCTTATGTGTTCTGACGGATTGTCGAATATGATAGGAGATGACGATATTAATAAAATTATTAAGAAACATAAAAATGTTGAAGATATGGTGGACGAGCTTGTTAAGGTCGCTAACCATAATGGGGGTAGGGATAATATCGGTGTTGTTTTAGTTCGTTTTGAAGGGGCAAATTGATGTTGTTACAGGGAACTATACTCGGAAACAGATACGAAATCGAAGGCAAGATCGGAACAGGCGGTATGGCTGATGTCTACAAAGGTAAGGACTTAAAGCTTAATCGTTATGTTGCAATTAAAGTATTAAAATCCGAGTTTTCTTCAAATAAAAACTTTGTATCTAAGTTTAAAGTAGAGGCACAGTCAGCAGCAGGACTTATGCATCACAATATTGTGAATGTGTATGATGTTGGTGAAGAGAATGGTCTTTACTATTTTGTAATGGAGCTTGTAGAGGGAATTACTCTTAAGCATTACATTGAAAAGAAAATGAGGCTTTCATACAAGGAAGCATTAAGTATTGCAATTCAGGTTTCAAACGGTATTGAAGCTGCACATAACAATGGCATCATCCACAGGGATATCAAGCCACAGAATATCATTATTTCAAGAGAAGGAAAGGTTAAGGTTGCGGACTTTGGAATAGCAAGAGCTGCATCCTCAGACACGGTTACGTCTCATGCAATGGGCTCAGTGCATTACACATCACCGGAGCAGGCAAGAGGCGGTTATTCTGATGCGAAAAGTGATATTTATTCAATAGGTATTACTCTTTTTGAAATGGTCACGGGAAGAGTTCCTTTTGATGGAGAGACTACGGTAAGTATTGCAATTAAGCATATTCAGGAAGAAATGCCTTCACCTAGAATGTACGTTCCGGATCTTCCGATAAGTGTCGAGAAGATTATTATGAAATGTACACAGAAGAATCCTGACAGAAGATATTACAATATGGGAGAACTTATTGCAGATCTTAAGAAAGCATGTACTAATCCGGATGAAGATTTTGTAGTAATTCAGGAAGCAAGAAGCAATGCGGGAACTAAAGTGATTACAGATGCTGACAGAGGCAGAGTTAATCAGTATGTTGAAAATAACAGACAGGTTACACCGGTTTCGACAATTGCGAATGCTACACCTGTTGCTCCTTCAAATCCGTACGAACAGTTTATGGATGAAGAGGAAGAATTTGATGACGGAAGACTAAATCAGTTCCCGGGAAGTCAATCAGTAAATGCTTACAATCAGAATTACAGAAATAATCAATATAATCAGTATGATGATGATTATGATGAAGACGAAGAATGGGAGCGTCAGGAACTCTTAAGAAAGCAGCAGGAGAAGAGACGCAAGGAAGAGCTTAAGCGTCAGAGAATGGCTAATAACGACAGAGGTCGTGTTTCAAATGAAAGAGTCAGAGTAAATGAAAGCAGAAGACGCTACGATGATGAGCCGTTTGATGATGAAGTAGATCCGAACATGGAAAAAGTTATGACCGTGTTAATGATTGTAGCTGCAATCGTAATTGCAATCGTTGCAATTTTTGCGGTAGTGAAGGTTACGGGATTATTCGGAAAGAGCGGTTCGGGATTTGGTTCATCTACTAAGGTCGAAGAAGGCTACACATTAGTACCTGATGTAGTCGGATATGATTTAGCTAAAGCTTCCAAGGCACTTGAAGATGCAGGACTAACCGCTAAGGCTACCTACGCAGAGTCTACAGAATATGATAAAGATATTATTGCCTCTCAGGATTTAGAGGCCGGAAGCCAGGTAAAGCTTGGTAGTGTTCTTAACCTTGTAGTAAGCTCCGGTAAGGTTGAGCAGACTATGGGTATTGCGGTTCCTGATGTTGTCGGTAAAACAGAAGTTGAAGCCAAGGTTGCCCTTGAGAATGAAGGGTTTGTGATGGTTAAGGAACTTGCAAATTCAGAAACAGTAGAAAAGGGCAAGGTAATATCACAAAATCCGCTTGGAGCAACTAACGCACCAAAGGGAAGCCAGATTACTGTTATTATATCTGACGGACCTGATACATCAGAATCGGTAGTTCCTGATATTGTCGGTAAGGATAAGGAAACTGCAATGAATATGCTTACCGAGGCGGGACTTCTTTTCAATACGATTTCAGAAGAAGCGAATGATTCAGTTGAGGCAGGACTTGTAATCTCTCAGACTGTTGCAGCCGGAACAAGCGTTACAACAGGAACTATTGTAGATTTTACAGTTAGTAAGGGACCTACAGGATATACATGTTCATATGCCATTTCAGCACCTGCAGATTATCTTCCGGGTACTGAGGCTGTAATTGTGTTACTTGATCCATCAGGTAACCAGCTTGAAAGCGTAACGACATCAACTTTCCCTTATTCATTAGTTAAGAACGGAATAGTAGGCGTTAATTCGGGAGTTATTACGGTTACATATCAGAAGCAGGATGGCTCATGGGATACTACGGCACCTGCGAGCGTTACATTTACACAGGATTAATGGTGGAAGGCTTGAATAAAACCGTTACCGGAAAGATAATAAAAGGTATTGCGGGAGTATATTCCGTTAATACAGATGATTCAAAAGTATATTTGTGCAAGGCAAAGGGTACATTCAGAAAAGAGGGTATAAAGCCTGTAATCGGTGATAATGTCACAATTGACATCATTTCCGAAGCTGATATGGAAGGCAATATCATTGATATTCAAAACAGAAAAAACCGGTTAATAAGACCTTGTGTAAGTAATATAGATCAGGCACTTATTGTAGTTGCAATGAAAAATCCTGAGCCAAGCTTATTAATGCTTGATAAGCTCATACTTCATTTCTTAGAGCAGAATATTCCAATAATATTATGCTTCAATAAGGAAGATATTGCAGGTAAGGATTTATCAATAGAATACGAAGAAATATACAAAAACAGTGGGATTAAAACAGTAGTTACAAGCGCTTCTTTGAATCGTGGAACATTAGAGCTTAAAGCGTTGATTAAAGGCATGACTACATGCATTGCAGGTCCGTCAGGAGTCGGTAAGTCAACGATAATAAATTCGCTTCAGGACAATGTATATATGCAGACCGGCGATATTTCCAATAAGCTTAAAAGAGGCAGACATACTACAAGACATTCTGAAATTATTCCCGTAAGTGAGGGCACATATATAATTGATACACCGGGATTTACTTCTCTTGATGTTTTCAATATCACATATGATGAGCTTAAAGATTATTATGAGGAATTTAAACCGTATGACGGTTGCTTTTTCACTCCGTGCTCACATATTCATGAGCCAAAATGTAAGGTGAGAGAAGCCTTATCAGAGGGATTAATAAGTAAAGTCAGATATGACAATTACTGTCATATATACGAAGACTTAAAAAATAAAAGTACAATTTATAAATAGTAGGAGAGAATATGTTGATTATATCACCGTCGATACTAGCGGCGGATTTTTCTATGCTTGGAGAAGTTGTAAGACGAGCTGATAAGGCGGGTGCGGATTACTTCCATTTTGATGTTATGGATGGTTGTTTTGTTCCAAACATTTCTTTTGGATTTCCGGTTCTTGAAGCAATGGATAAGATTACGGATAAGCCGCTTGATGTCCATCTTATGATTGAAAATCCTGAGAAATACATTAAGAGATTTTCTGAGGCAGGTGCTGACATTATTACAATTCACCAGGAAGCATGTGTCGGACATGTCAAAGAAACGGTTGACATGATTAAGGGCCTTGGTATGAAGGCCGGAGTTGCAATTAAGCCGCATACTGACATTTCTGCATTAGAGCCTGTGTTAGAGGATGTGGATATGTTTCTTGTAATGACAGTTGAGCCGGGATTCGGAGGACAGAAGTTTATGGAGTTTTCACTTGATAAAATCCATAGACTTAGAAATCGCCTTGAACAGAAGGGACTTAATACTGATATCCAGGTTGACGGCGGTATTACTAAGGAAAACTTTAAAAATGTAATTGATATGGGTGCAAATGTTATAGTTATGGGCTCATCAGTATTTAAAGGAAATATTGAAGAGAATATGGCATTTTACAATAAGTTCAAATAGAAAGGTGTAATAATGAAGAAATATATCAAAATAGCAAGACCTGACCATTGGGTGAAAAATGCTTTTATATTACCCGGTATAGTAATTGCATTTTTGTTAACTGATTACAGTATTAGCGTTTCACAATTTGTAATGAGATTTATTTGCGGTTTCATTGCAACATGCTTTATTGCATCAGCAAACTATGTAATTAATGAATGGCTTGATGCAGAATTTGATAAGTTCCATCCTACCAAGAAATACAGACCGGTTGTATCAGAGAATATGAAGTTCTCACTGGTTATGCTTGAGTATGCAATTTGTATTGTACTTGGTGTTGGATTTTCATTATTAGTTAATATTCCGTTCCTTGTTGTTGAATTAATACTTCTTTTCATGGGAGTTGTTTATAATGTTAAGCCATTAAGAACAAAGGATATCGTATATCTTGATGTAATTTCGGAATCAGTTAACAACATGCTTCGTCTGTTACTTGGATGGTTTATTGTTTCGGATTCTCTTATTCCGCCAAGTTCAATACTTATCGGATACTGGTTTGCAGGTGCATTCTTAATGGCAACAAAGAGATTTGCCGAATACAGAATGATAGGAGATCCTGAAAAGGCAGGCTTATACAGAAAATCATTTAAATACTACACAGAGGTTAAGCTTTTAGTTTCCTCATTCTTTTATGCAATGTGTGCGACATTCTTTATCGGTGTATTTATGATTAAGTACAGGATGCAGTATATTCTCGGGATGCCGCTTATTTTCGGACTTTTCTGCTTTTATCTGGCAATTGCGTTTAAGCCGGATTCGGCAGCACAGAAGCCTGAAAAGCTTTACAAGGAGAAGAGCCTTTTAATCTATCTTCTCATTCTTGTAGTAGTGCTTATCGCGCTTACATTTATCGACATTCCGATGCCTGATTACTGGTTGAACCCTACTTTATTCAGTGTGTAAGGTTTTCTGATATGGATTTTAACAAGTACGATTTATATGTGTTCGATGTTGACGGCACTTTGTATTATCAGAACAAATTAAGATTAATAATGGGCAAAAGACTTTTAATGTACTATTTGCTCCATCCGCTTAAGTTTAAGGATTTGATAATTATCAAAAATTTCAGAAGCTTAAGAGAAAATGCAAAAGACACGAATGGGCTTTTTGACATAACTGCTAAAAAGTGTAACGTTAGTGTATCGCGAGTTAATGAAGTGATTAAAAAATGGATATACGAGAATCCGATTGATGCGCTTATTGCATCAAAAGACGATACATTACTTGCTATAATTGATAAGTTAAAAGCCAATGGAAAGACAGTGGCTATATGGTCTGACTATGAAGCTGATGATAAGCTAAAGGCTTTACAACTTTCCATAGATTATGTATATACGGCAGAGCAGGAGCGGGTAGGAGAACTAAAGCCGTCGCCCAAAGGGCTTAATCTTATTATGAGTGATTTAAACGTTCCTAAGGATAAGACAATCATGATAGGTGACAGGATGGTTAAAGACGGTGAGGCGGCCAAAAAAGCCGGATGTGATTACCTGATTTTATCTAAGAGTAAAAAGAAGAGAGAAGAGCAATTAAAAACACTCCTATGATAAGGAGTGTTTTTGTATAGTCAGGTTTGTGATACGCGATTAAATAAACGGATTGTAGAATCTTGAACCGTTTGAGAAAGTAATCAGCAGTGCAACGACAGATAGAATAACAGTCGCTGCAATTACTATATAATCAGCCGCTTTCAAAGGGCGGCCCATGTACCATGTTCTTTTTTTATTCTTACCGAAGCAGCGCAGCTCCATTGCATTTGAAATAACATCGATTCTGTCCATTGATGTAAATATCAAAGGAAATATAATCGTTGCGGTGTGTCTGATTCTGTTAATGAGTGATGCCTTTTTACTCATCTCGATCCCCCTTGCAGCCTGCGAATTTCTTATCTTTGTAAAGTCAGACTGAACATCAGGAATGTATCTTAGCGCGAGTGCGAGAGCATAGCAGCCTTTATATCCGATTCCGACACGGTTAAGTGATGCGGCAAATTCGGATGGATTTGTAGTAACAAGGAATGTAAATACCGATGGAACAATTACTATATATTTAATAAATACATGTGCTTCGTAAAAAAGCTGTTCAGCAGTTACTACGTACTTTTTTGTTATTGTAAAAAGCACATGCTCTGTACCATATAGCTCAGTGCCATGAGTAGGTGCAAATAAAAAAATTGCAAACAGGTTAATGCATAAAAATACAAGTACAAATGTGAATACACCCTTTACCTGGGAAAAGCTTGTCTTTGACACAATAAATATTATAACAGAAATTACTACCATTACGGACAGAACACGAATGTCATAGCATATCATTGCTGTTATTGTCCAAAGCAGGAAAAATACCAGTTTTGTAACACCGCACAGGTTATGAATCCATGTCCCTTTGTTATTATAGGAAAGCATTTTAGGCATTTTTACGATCCTCCTCATATTGAATAAACCGATTTGCAAAGGCTATTGTGTCTTCAAAACCAAGCCTTAGTGCGAGATTATGAAGAGAAGTAGTTTTAAGGTAAGCCTTATCGGTAATAGCCGAATCGGTTAAAATCTGAGCAGGAGTTTTGTCAGCTATAATATGACCGTCTGACAGAACGATAGCACGTTTTGTATATTCAAGCATCAGGTGCATATCATGCGTAATCATAATTATTGTTATTCCCTGTTCCAAATTGAGTTTTTTCAGGAATTCCATAATTTCTGTATAGCGCGCTAAATCCTGACCTGCTGTTGGCTCATCAAGAATAAGTATTTCAGGGTTCATCGTAAGGATAGAAGCTATTGTAACTCTTTTTTTCATGCCGTATGATAAAGCATTTATCGGCCAGTTTCTATATGGCCAGAGCTCACAAATTTTAAGTACTTCCTCACATCTTAATTTTATTTGTTCTTCGCTTACGCCTCTTACACTAAGACCGAGTGCAACTTCTTCCATGACAAATGGTTTTGAAATCATGTGATTTGGATTTTGCATTACAAAGCCGATTTTGTCACCACGTTCTTTTATTGAGTATTTGGTTAAGTCATCGCCATTAAATGTAATTAAGCCTTTTGTAGGGGTTAAAAAGCCACACACTATAGAGAATAAGGTTGACTTCCCGGCGCCGTTTTTTCCTACAACACTAAGCATTTCGCCCTTATAAATACTAAAATTAATGTCTGATAATACTTCTGATTTTTCGTCATATGAAAATGATAAGTCTGATACGTTTAGTATTTCTTCGCCGTAAGTGCGTTGCACTTTAGGCGCTTTGGCCGAATAGAACTCTTTTAGCTTATCGGAAAACGATGACAAATCCATAGTGTCAACATTTGATGGACCAAGTTCCTTTGTGACGCTTAATCCTGCATGCTTAATTGCTGAAATATAAAGAGGCTCTCTGATTCCTGATTTAATCAAAAGGTCAGAGGAGAGCATTTCATTTGTCGATAAATCGGCTTTAATTGTACCTTCGTCGATTAATATGATTCTGTCAACATCTCTATGAAGAGCATCTTCGATTCTGTGTTCAATAATGAGGCATGTAATTTTGCGCTCTTTATTAAGCCTGTCGATAAGCTCGATTGTTCTCTTGCCGGTGGCAGGATCAAGGTTTGCCAAAGGCTCATCGAAAAGAAGAACATCTACATCGCTTACAAGTACGCCTGCCATTGATACACGCTGCTTTTGTCCGCCTGATAATTCATTTGGTGAGTGAGATAATAGCGGTAAAATATCTACATCTTCACATACACTGTTGACTTTTTTATTCATTTCGTCCTGACTTATCAGATTATTTTCAAGAGAGAACGCAACGTCTTCTCCAACTGTAAGCCCGACAAACTGCCCGTCCGTATCCTGAAGAACAGTTCCTACGATATTAGATAATCCGAATATCCCAAGCTCTTTAGGATCTTTGCCTCCGATAGAATAGCTTCCGGTATATTTCCCCTCATAAGCAAAAGGCACCAGCCCATTGATTAAATGAGCCAGTGTCGATTTGCCGCTTCCTGAAGGCCCTACAATAAGAACCTTCTCTCCGGGATATATACTAAGATTAATGTCATGTAAAGTGGGATTTTTCTGTGTTCTGTATGTGAATGAAAAATCTTTAAAACTGATTATTGGTTCCATTAGTCTGTCCCGTGCGATATTTAAATATTATTCGGCATCTTCCTTTTCAAGAGAGCCTGACTTAGCAAAGATTTTTGAATAACCGATGCCAAGAAGTGTTCCAAGAATTGCAACGATGATTGCATTTCCAAGGAATGCAAATGCGCCCTGTGCAAATACTTTATTAGACGGTTCAGCATAAATTACGATATCAAGAACAGGAGCAACAATAATCCATGCAACAGCATTTGCAATAACCTGTACGATGTTAAAGGCTACGATGCTCTTACCGTTAAAGCCACCTTCCTTAATAGCAAATTTCTTAACGAAAAGACCAACACCGACACCTACAAAGATTTCCGGAATAACCCAGCTCCACCATACACTTCCGTAAAAGAGTGCATCACCAAGAGCATGTCCTAAGAATCCAACGATTGCACCAACGAGTGGTCCAAATACTGCTGAAAGGAATGCAAGAACTGCCATACGTGGCTGAAGTGCTGTGTTAGGAACGATAACAAGCGGTACCTGAATTTCAGTAAGAACTACGAATAAAGCAACGCCGATACCTGTTGCAACTACTTCTTTAATTCCAAATTTTGTTTTCATATCACTACCTCCGTAGAAACTATTTTTAACACTCTTATACTTTACAACATTATTGTGAAAAAATACAGAATTAAATCATTGAAAATGACGCTGTTACGATACTTATTTCTGATAATCGGTTATTTCGTTTCGTTATAACATATCTGCCTGTAAATACATATTATATTGCTTGTAAATGCATATTATATAGGGTAGAATTTTTTATATGTGTATGTTTATATGTATATATGCATCTTGGAAAATTTTGTGAGAAGGGTAAGAATTATGGGAATTAAAAGCCGAATACATGAACGAATTAATAATTATATTAAAGACAATTTTAATGAAGTCGTGCATACAACTCTAAATCCGAAGGGACCGGGAGTTGTTCGCATTCACCTTGTGCCGCCTATAGCAGAGGGCGATGATACGGGTTCAGCCGTAGCAATAATAAACGGTTCTGATATTATCCCCGTTAATACTTCATGGACGATTCTTCTTATGGAGTATATAAAGGAAGTTAATAAATATAGCGGGCGTGAAGTCAGTGAGTGGGATTCAAAGGCAATAGTTGATGCAACGGTTAAGTCAGTAAGAAAGGTGTTTCCGCTTCTTAGTAAAAGGGTTATCGAAAAGGATATTTTCAGAATAATGGATACTTTTACTAAGGTGGCATATCGGGAAAAACCCGATGAAGATATCGAAATAGTAAGCCTTTCAGATTATGCTCCATATATGAGAGCTCCGCATAGAATGGATTTGTTAGTGTCTGCAATGGAAAAAGACGGGAACTGGCACTGCAACCAGAAGTGCGTTCACTGCTATGCCGCAGGACAGAAGCTTGTGTCGGAAAAGGAACTCTCAACAGATGATTGGAAGAAGATTATTGATAAGTGTCGTGAGTCAATGATTCCACAGCTTACATTTACAGGCGGAGAGCCTACTATGCGAGATGACCTTTTTGAATTAATCGATTATTCAAGATGGTTTGTCACAAGACTTAACACTAACGGAATAAAGCTTACAAAAGATTATTGTAAGAAGCTTTATGATGCATCACTTGACAGCTGTCAGATTACTTTTTATTCAGATGATGAAGAAATCCACAATAAGCTTGTCGGTGCAAATCAGTATGTAAATACAGTTGCAGGTATCGATAATGCTTTAGACGCGGGGTTAAGTGTAAGCGTTAATACGCCACTTTGCACACTCAATAAAGACTATGTGAAGACATTGAAATTCTTGCGTGATAAAGGCGTTTCATATGTGACCTGTTCGGGACTTATCACAACAGGAAATGCTTTGCAGGACAGCTCATTATCATTAGAGCTTAGTAATGAAGAACTTAAGCAGATTCTTAAAAGTGCAGTTGATTTCTGCAATGAAAACGGAATTGAGATAAGCTTTACTTCTCCTGGATTCATTGAGGATGAGTTTTTTGATGAGCTTAAAATAACAAGACCTACATGCGGAGCCTGCCTTAGCAATATGGCAATTACTCCCGCAGGAAATGTTGTTCCGTGTCAGAGCTATTTATCAGCTGCTCCGCTTGGCAATATGCTTACAGATGACTGGAGTTCAATCTGGAATAGTGAAGAGTGTATTGTGAGACGGGATTATTCAGTAAAAATGACAGGTAAATGCCCACTAAGGGTTAACAGAAACAGTGCAAAGGAGGACAAATAAATGAATACCATTAGAAAGCTCCTGGTTGATGTTTTTGCAAAAACAGCCATTGTACTGACGGCATTTATCGTGTCGTTATCACTTAATAACGTCAAATCTGTCGAAGCAAAGGTACTTGACGAAATCCTTTCATATGAAATAACGGCAGACGTACTTGAAGATGCGAGCGTTGACCTTGTGTATAACATTTCGTGGAAGGTGCTTGATTCTGATTCAGAGGGACCGCTTGAGTGGGTGCAGATTGGAATACCTAACAGATACTGTAATTCTACGGAAGCACTTACTTCTACAATTGACAGCATAAGTACGGAATCATCAGGCGGCAATTATGTCGTTATATACTTTGACAGAAAGTATTATGAGGGTGAGGTCGTTGATTTTTCATTTAAAATAAACCAGGGTAATCTCTATCAGGTATACCCTGAAGAAAACGTAGCTGAATATACGTTTACCCCGGGATGGTTTGATAACATACAGGTTGATAACATGGTAATTAACTGGAATGGGAATAAGGTGATTAAATATGAACCTTCATCACTCAATAACGGAGATTACTTAAGCTGGCAGGCAAGTCTTGATATGGGTGAAAAGTATACAGTTGAAATTCAGTATCCACTCGATGCATTTGCATTTGATTTGTCGCAGCATAATGATTCAGACGGTGGTTCATATGAGTATTCGGAGCACAATCTATTCGAGAATCTGTTATATACGATATTGATGATTATAGCTTTCATAGTTATCATTTTTATTATGGCGCTTCCGGTTTTAATCCCGTTGCTTATAATGTATTTCGTATACAAAGCTGCAACAGGATTCAGCTTTACCAGAGATAAGAAAATCACACGTACAATTATTGAATATCATGAAGCATGCCCAAACTGTGGCGGCGCAAGGGAACAGGGTAAAGATAAGTGTGAATACTGTGGCTCAAGTATGATTAAGAGCGAGCAGGAAATAAAAGAAGAGAATGTGGACGGTATAGATAAAAATGCGCTTAAATACAAGACAAACGGAGAGTACAGATACTCGAGTGATCCTAACAAGTACGTAAGAGTGAATGTAGTCACTGTTCCACATATTGTGCATACGACATCGTCTTCGTCAAGTAGCAGAGGCACATCATGTGTACACAGTTCCTGTGCCTGTGCATGTGCATGCGCCTGCGCAGGCGGTGGAAGAGCCGGCTGCACCAAGAAGGATTTCTACAGGAAATAACGCGTTCCCTGAAGAACTTTGTGCGGTTATTGATAGAGTCAGAGGTTGACTTTCTTTATGAAGATTTTAAGTAAAGGGCATCGAAAATTCGATGCTCTTTTTCGTTAAATTAAGGTGAGTGAAATATCCTGATGATTTAGCGAGGTTTAAACTACATATTATGAGATAAACATGACATATAGATGTCGTGTTTTAAGTGTTAGTATATTGCAGGAAGTGAAAGTCAATTTTTCAGAAAGAGGAAAGGATATTTAAAATGAGCAAAGCATTAGTAGTTATTGATATTCAAAATGATATTACAAAGCATTACAAAGATATTATCGATAAAGTAAATAATGCAATCTCCTTTGCACAAAGCCAGGGAATGTATGTTGTTTATATTAAGCATAATAATATTACTGTCGGAACAAGAACATTTAAGCCAAATACTAAAGGAGCCGAGCTTGTACCGGAGCTTTCGGTTGTATCCGAACACATCTTTGTAAAGACTAAAGCCAGTGCCTTAACATGCAAAGCGTTTACTGAGTTTATTGATAAGAATAAGATTGATGAATTTTATCTTTGCGGTGCTGATGCCACGGCCTGTGTAAAATCAACCGCCTATAATATGGTAAAGGCAGGTTATCGGGTTCATGTAATATCTGACTGCATTACAAGTTATGACCTGAAAAAAATAGATAATATGCTTAAGTATTATGAGGATAAAGGGTGTGAGGTAAAACGATTATTTAGTTTTCTTGGCTCTTCTTGGGATAATTGATGGTACTAATCCCATATTTTTACTGCAGTGTTGGTAATATCTTTTTTTGTTGACGTATCAAAAAAGAATTGATATTATAATTGTAGTTAGAAATAACTAACTTTTTGTGAGTAAATCATGTGGACTCCTCATTGAGCGGTGCTGCTGAGACTGCTCTAACCGGAAGGATTAACTCTCCTTCCGGGAGGAATATCCCGAACAAATAATTCCGTGGAAAAAGAAAGGAGCAATAAACATGAGCGATTTGAAGATTAAAAAAGTAATTGGAAGAGAAATACTTGACTCAAAGAGGCACTAAGATGGTGTGCAGAGGTATTCCATTCACTAGCCGGACTTTTAAAAGAACAGGGGCTTGCCACATCTGTTGGTGATGAAGGCGGTTTTGCACCAAATCTTTCAAGCGATGAGGAAGCAATAGAATATATTTTAAAGGCAATTGAAAGAGCGGGATATACACCGGGAAAAGATTTTAAATTGGCCATGGACGCAGCTTCCAGTGAGTGGAAGGGAGAGAAAAAGGGAGAGTACATACTTCCGAAAGCGGGAACACATTTTACTTCGGAATCTCTGATTGCGCATTGGAAAGCATTGGTGGAGAAATATCCGATTATATCCATTGAAGACGCACTGGATGAGGAAGATTGGGAAGGCTGGCAGTTACTAACTAAAGAACTGGGAGATAAAATCCAGCTTGTAGGAGATGATTTATTCGTTACAAATACGGAACGACTTGCAAAAGGAATAAAACTTGGTTGCGGTAATTCTATTTTGATAAAATTAAACCAAATCGGTTCTGTATCGGAAACACTGGAAGCGATTAAGATGGCACATAAAGCCGGTTATACTGCAATTGCGTCCCACAGATCTGGGGAGACAGAAGACACTACTATTGCAGATTTAGCGGTGGCACTCAACACCTGCCAGATAAAAACAGGTGCACCTAGTCGAAGTGAGAGAGTGGCAAAATATAATCAATTGCTACGTATTGAGGAAGAACTTGGCGAAAATGCTGTTTACCCTGGCGATAGTGCATTCAATGTGCAATAAGACAATAACCTATTTTTTGATAAACCACATACAAAACATACCAAGCGAAGAGGAATCCAATTTGGGTTCCTTTTTGCTTGTTTTTAGCTCTTAATGGATGATAATTTTGAGGAACGGAGAGCTCGCTTAATTGCTTCAAAGCTTTCCTCACTCAAATCGTGTTCGACTTTACAGGCATCAGCCAAAGCAGTTTCTTTACTTACTCCGATATGCATTAGTAAATCAGCAAGTATAGTATGCCGTTCTAATACATCTTCGGCACGCTGTCTGCCGGCTTCGGTCAGCGTGATGTATCCGATGCTGTCCATCGTTATGTATTGTTTTTCACGCAGGTTCTTCATGGCAACACTGACACTTGGTTTTGTAAAATTCATTTCATTTGCAATATCTATTGAACGAACCTGTCCTCTGCTTTTTTGCAGCATAAGAATTGTCTCTAAATAATCCTCCAACGACTCGTCTGCACGATGTTTAATATAACTCATTATGGCATCTCCAATCTTTTTTCACATCATATCATTTTTTTAATGAAAAAGACAAATAGAAAAACACAGGCAATGGCGGAAGCTGTTATTTTTTCCTCTTCCATGGACCGTTGTAATAAAATCCAATGGATAGTACCGCAGCTACGCACCATCCGATAGGCCATGCACACCAGATTCCGGTTGCTCCGAGTGCTGTCCTTGAGAAACAGAAAGCAAGCAATACGCGAAGAATTAAATCTGTAAAAGTAGCTATCATAAATTTTTTCATCATGCCGGATCCCCTCAGAATGCCATCTGCTACTAACTTCGCAGAAACCACAAAATAGAAAGGTGACAGGATTTTCAGAAAGATGATGCCTGTCTGCATGGCAAGTTTAGTTGGAGCATCCATAAAGAGTTTTAATACGATATTTCCGCCAAAGAAGTAAAGTAGAAACAACGGGAGACTCAGCATCCATACTAATTTGATACCAACACCGAACCCCTGTTTTACCCGGTCAAGCTTCCTGGCACCAAGATTCTGTGCTGTATAGTTGGAAATTCCGTTTCCAAGTGTTGTAAATGAAGTAATCACCAGATTATTCAGTTTTACGGCAGCAGAATATCCGGCCATGACAGGTGCTCCGAAACCGTTAATAATACTCTGGATAATGATGTTACCTATGGAAATAAAGCTTTGCTGCAAAGTACTTGGAATGGCAATCACTACAATCTGTTTTAAAAGCTGTAAATCAAATAGAGGAGCTTTTTCTTTTTCTTCGATTTTGGCAAGTCTCTTGAATACTACAATCATTGCCAGAATGCAGCTGATTCCCTGACAGAGAAATGTTGCCCACGCCACACCGGCTACCCCCATGTGGAATGCCTTTACAAACCAGATATCTACTGCGATATTGGACA
>SFNX01000088.1 GCA_004552595.1 Lachnospiraceae bacterium
ATCAATGAACGCTTCAAACGCTGCTGAGCTCCTTTCAAAGGATGACATCGACGGCGGACTTATCGGTGGTGCTTCACTTAAGCCAGACTTCGGCCAGATTGTTAATGCATAATTATGTAAACCTACAATGAATGTAAATGGCTATTTTACAGACGTTTAGCAGTGTATAGCGAAATAACAAAAGACTTATGTAAATCATTATAGAGTGCGATGAGTAATTGGCGCATCCATAATATGATGGTTTATAATTAACAAATATAATGGTGCCCTGGCATACCAGGGCGCCATATCTATTTCATATTTTAGAGCAGTTCAGCTCACATTTATCTAACAGATTAAAGAATTAGTGCCACAAGGCGAGAAAGCGTACACAGGCACAAACAAACTTAAGCATTCCAGCGAGAAGTTAGTGCCACAAGGCGAGAAAGCGTATACAGGCACAAACAAACTTGAGCATTCCAGCGAGAAGTTAGTGCCACAAAGCGAGAAAGCGTACATAGGCACAAACAAACTTAAGCATTCCAGCGGGAAGTTAGTGCCACAAGGCGAGAAAGCGTACGCAGGCACAAACAAACTTGAGCATTCCAGCGAGAAGTTAGTGCCACAAGGCGAGAAAGCGTACACAGGCACAAACAAACATAAGCATTCCAGCGGGAAGTTAGTGCCACAAGGCGAGAAAGCGTACGCAGGCACAAACAAACTTAAGCATTCCAGCGGGAAGTTAGTGCCACAAGGCGAGAAAGCGTACACAGGCACAAAAATGCAAATGCATATTTTATTGGGAGGTGAGGCAAATTAGTGATAGAGCAAATAGAATAGATGAATTATTAGCACATAGAATATTATTTCTTAAATCGAATGCTAATACTATAAAAAGACGGCTAGATACATACCAAAAAGGCAATTTGAAAATAAAAAGAGTCAAGAACAAAACCTACTATTGTATTGCTGATGAAAATTCAGGCAAGCAAAGATATATTAATGTTAGTAATATAAAAGAGGCTCAAAATATAGCGCAACGAGATTATGATTTAAAGTATCTTAAGCATG
This sequence comes from Lachnospiraceae bacterium, assembly GCA_004552595.1. GTDB lineage: Bacteria > Bacillota > Clostridia > Lachnospirales > Lachnospiraceae > UBA2868. Next base: position 1,051 of record SFNX01000088.1, read on the forward strand.
TAGAAAGTGAAATAAAAGATATAGAAGGATTATTAGCAAAGAAATATTCGGATAAAGCAAAGAACTGTTATTCGGGTATTAATGAGGGGAGAAAAAAGCTGATTCAGCCATTCGAAATGTCAGATGAAGATTATATTAGGAAATGGTTGGCAATGCCATATCAGCCTAAAGGATTTACGGAAAACGATATAACAGAATATTATACGGATAAGGGTGAAAGAGTTAGATCAAAGTCAGAGATAATAATAGCAAATATGCTAAAAACGTTAAATATACCATATAAGTATGAATGCCCATTGAAGATAGGCAATATTCTTCTATATCCTGATTTCACAATTCTTGATGTAAAGGGACGTCGGGAAAGGTACCTTGAACATTTTGGAATGATGGGAGATTTAGATTATGTCAATAATATGATGTTAAAAATTTCAACATACGAGAAAAATAATATTATTATAGGAGATAAATTAATCTGTACATTTGAGTCTGCAAAGCGTCCATTAAACATATCCACATTGAAAAACAAGCTGAGTATGTTATTATAAAAAAGACGAAAAATTAAGAAAATTGTATGAAATTCAAATGATTTCAATTTGACGAGGTATTTAACATGAGCGATAAGGATATTGTTATTAATGATATAGATGCAGGAAATACCCCATGTCAGGTATGTTTTCCGAGGCTGGTTTGTCAGAAAGAAACCGGAAAATTTAATCTTATTGATCAATCAGGAACATGTAAGGTAAATATTATTGAGTAAATTAGTGAGAACCTGTTATGTGTTATGTGCATAGCAGGTTATCTTTTTGATTGACATTACAGCAAAGCTGTACTAAAATTAGTGAAGCAATGCTGTAGGAGGCTATTAGATGAATGATATTTCAATAGATATAAATAAAGATGAAACAGAGGCGCAGCGCCTTGGAAGAATGATTAAGTATTTGAGATTATCTACAGGAATGAAGAGAGAGGATTTTGCAAATTATTTTCATATTCCACTTGGTACTGTACGAGATTGGGAGCAGGGGAAGCGTAAGATGCCTGAGTATGTCTATGAATTGATTGCGTATAAAGCATCTAAGGAATTATTAAGGGAGAAGGAGGAGAATATGGATGAGAAAAACAAATGAGATTGTATTATTTGAAACGGAAGATAGGTCAATTACACTATCTGTACCCGTTGAACATGAGACAGTATGGGAAGTCAAATGGCAGAATTGTTTGGTAGAGATGTTAAGACCATAGGTAAGCATATTAATAATGCTTTGAAAGAGGAATTAGATACTCAAGAGGTTGTCGCAAAAATTGCGACAACCACTAAGCACGGAGCTATAGAAGATAAAACTCAAACACATATGGTTGAACATTATAATCTTGATGTCATTATTTCCGTCGGTTATAGAGTGAAATCTAAGCGAGGAGTGGAATTCCGTAAGTGGGCCAATTCTATATTAAAGAAATATATAATTGATGGTTATGCTATAAACGAAAAGAGGTTACAGGCTCTTGAGAAAACTGTTGATATCCAGACAAGAATGATAGCGGATGCACTAGATGTAGAAGAAGCGGATGTACTCAGAGCAGTAAATGAATATACTGAAGCATTGTTACTTTTAGATAAGTACGATCACCAGGCTTTAGAAAAACCAGATGGAGCTGTTCCGATTTATAGGATTACATATGAAGACTGCAAAGAGATGGTCGGTAAAATGAGAGATTCCTTTGATACGGATGTGTTTGGTGTTGAAAAGGAAGCTGGTAAAGTTGCAGGTATAATTGCTGCTGTATATCAGAGTGTGTTTGGAGAAGATGCATATCCTTCGATAGAGGAAAAGGCAGCAAATCTGCTTTATTTTATGATAAAAGACCATCCTTATGCAGATGGATGTAAAAGAATAGCAGCATCCCTGTTCCTGGAATTTTTAGACAGAAATAATACATTGTTTGTTGATGGAACGAAGAGACTTAGTGATGGGACGCTAGTTGCTATTACGTTAATGATAGCGGAGTCAAAGCCAGATGAGAAAGATGTAATGGTGAAAATGGTTATGAACCTATTGTCGTTAAGTTAAATTGGAAAGCAAATTGTACATATCGTTAACGCATAATTTGATTAATGTTTAAGGCACTCCATTAGGAGCGCCTTTTTTATCAGATAAAAAAAGAAAGAATTAATACAAATTGATACAAATCTCTTGTTCTTATTCTCATATAAAGTATAATAACGAATAGTGGGATTTGATTATGAATAATGGGAATAGTAGAAAACAGAATAATGTAATGGACATGACTGAGGGGAACATCACGAAGCAGCTTATGCTCTTTTCGGTTCCGATGCTCCTTGGGAATCTATTTCAGCAGATATATAATCTTGTGGATTCGGTTGTAGTCGGTAGGGTAGTAGGACCGAATGCATTGGCAGCGATTGGTGCTACGGGTTCGGTTACATTTTTATTTATTGCGCTGTGCAACGGCATGGGTTCGGGCGGAGGCATTGTTGTGTCTCAGAAATTTGGCGCGAAAGATGAAACAGGTGTCAGAAAATCACTTACAAATGCGGCATATCTTATGATGGGTATGGCGGTTATTGTATGTGTTATTTCTTATTTATTAACTCCTACAATACTTACATTACTTAAAACACCATCTGATATTATTAGCGATGCAATTAGCTATATGAGAATGATGTGCTTAGGGCTCCCACTGGTTGCAATATACAATTATTCGTCATTTATGCTAAGGGCACTTGGCGATTCGAGAGGACCGTTATACTTCCTCATTGTTTCGTGTCTTATTAATGTTGTTTTAGATATTTTATTTGTAAAAGTTCTTGGAATGTCCGTTTTTGGCGCAGCCTTGGCGACTGTCATTTCACAGTTTATCGCAGGGGCAGGCTGCATTGTGTACTCAGTTAAGACTAATGAATTCTTCAGATTAAGCAAGGAAGACTATAATACAGATAAGAAGATTGTATATGATACAGTAAGACTTGGCGTTCCGATGTCACTTCAGTTTTCGATGATTGCAATTTCGTGCATGGGCCTTCAGGCAGTTGTCAATTCGTTCGGTTCTGTTGCCGTTGCCGCATTTACCGCGACAAGCAGAATTGAGCAGCTTGTGCACCAGCCATACACATCGCTTGGTACTGCACTTGCCACATTCACTGGCCAGAATTATGGTGCAAGGCAAGATTCAAGAATTAAGGAAGGATTCAAAAAAAGTACGATAATAATGCTTACCATGTCAGTAATTCTTCTTATTATAATGCAAATTGGCGGCAAAGCTATTGTGTCGCTATTTGTTTCAGATAGCGCCGTAATTGAAATGGGTGCTAAGGGACTTAAAATCACAAGTCTTTTCTATGCAGTTCTTGGCATGATTTATGTCACAAGAGGAACGCAGAATGGACTTGGAGATGCACTATTTGCATTTATTAATGGAATTGTTGAGGTTATTGCAAGAATTATACTGCCGGCATTTTTAGTAGCAATTCCTGCACTTAATGTGTATGGAATATGGTGGTCAGCAGGTCTTGTATGGTTTGTAAGTGCAGTGTTCTGTTTAATGAGATATATAAGTTTCAATAAAAAGCATCCAATGGAATAAAAGGGGTAATACATGTCAAAGCTTGAAAAGGTAATAATTGTAATTGCATCACTTGCTGCGCTGACGGCTGCATTTATGATATTTAAGACTGCAAGGGATTATAAAGCTGCTAGTGATGAATATGATTCATTGAGGCAATATGCATCTGAAGAAGTAAGTACTACTGACACAGCAGAGAAGGTTAGCGACATTAAGCCGATTGAGCTTGAAGAAGCAGAGGAGAGAAAAGAGCTTAAGTCAAATGAGAACCGTGAAGACTTCCCGGAAATGGAAGTTGACTTTAAAGCATTAAGGGAAAAGAATCCGGATACAGTAGGATGGCTTTATGTCGGTTCGTGCGGTATTTCATATCCGATTGTACAGGGTGAAGACAATGATTATTACATGAATCATACATTTGAGGGTACAGTCAACTCATCAGGCGCAATAATAATGGATTATCGTGATGATAAGTATCTTAAGGATTGGAATACATTTATTTATGGACATAATATGAAAAACGGTTCAATGTTTGGCTCATTAAAAAAGCTTCTTAATGACGAGACGCTTTATGATAGTGATCCATATATATATGTATATTTGCCGGGTTACATATATAGATACAAAATTTTCTCATATTATAAGGATAAGCCTGATTCTAAGATGTACTGGACTGCAGATACGTTACAGGAATACCGCCAGTATATAAGAGATGCACTTTCTTTATCAGTAAGAGACTTGGGAGTTGAGACATCAGAAGAAAACAATATGGTTACACTTGTTACATGTTCGGGCTCAGGCGCAGGAAAAATGAGATTTTTTGTACATGGTGAGTTTATTGACAGATATAAAATCAAATAATACAACAAAATTGTTATTATTACGTTATTATTTCCGGAAAAATGCCAAATAATAAGCACAAAATACACATGATAAGCCGCAGTTAGTGCGGTTTATTTTGTGTATAAAAAAATATATACACACTTTTGACTTTAATAATAAAAATTCAGACATTTATGGACCATTTTTGAACTTTTATATGTCTTATTAAGTGTAATAGACTTATTGTATAAGTTACTATGTGTCATATTTGATGAATATATGACACGAACCATTACATTTATATACAAATGTAACAATATAGAATTTTATCAATTTATAGTTAATTTAATTCAAAATGACATTTTCAAAAAGGAGAGCGAAAATGAAAAAAGTAACAAAAAGTTTTGTGGCAATCTTAGCATTGGTTGCAATGCTGACACAGAATGCATTTGGCGTTTACGCACAAGCTACTGCTCCAGAACCTATTCAGGTTGAGAATGAGTACGTTAGCGAGAATGCAGAGCCGACAGTTGAAGTGACTACTGAGGAGGCTTCTGCTAACACACAGGAATCTAACGAAGGAGATATGGCTGAGCCGGTAGCTGATACATCATCAGAACCGGTAGATGCAACGCTTGACGTTGAAAATTTACCTCCGACAGACGATGTAAATTACGATGATCAGATTATGCTCATTGACGATACTGCAGAAGTACCTGAAGAAGGTACAGATGTAGTTGCAGAAGAGCCTGCTACTGAAGAAGTAATAGAAGAAGAAATTCCTGAACAGCTTGATATTTATGACAATCAGATTTCAGGTTCAGGACTTAATGAGCTCGAGATTTTCATCAATACTGAACAGTTAGTGACCGGGGATTCATTCAGAATTCTTTTCTCAGGTCCTGACAGTGCACAGTATGATACAAGATTGAATGATTATCTTGATACAACTTCACACGGATTATACAGATTTTTAGACCTTAATAATGAAGGCTTCAACATTCGTGCAACATCAGATGATAATGTTACATTTGAATTTGCATCAGAAGACGGAAGACCTGTTATTAAGGTTATTAGTGTAGAGTCGGATGCTGATAAGCTTCTTTTCACTAAGACTATTGAAGATAAGAACGGTAAGCCTGTAACAGCCATTAAAGGTGAAGGACTTAAGGACGTATCTATTAAGGTTAACTCAGAAAAGTTAACAGATAACGCTAAGTATACTGTATATGTTGATACTGAGGCTGAAGTTGTAATTAACGGAAGCACTACAGACAGTATTAGCGGAACAAAGTCTTTAGAAAGCATTGAACTCTCCAATTTAAATAAAAAGCAATTTATCATTTATATATCAGGTGACGAAGAATTTGAAATTGATTCAGATGCTTCGGTTATTGATGTTGCAGAAGGACAGGCTGAATTCATATTAGAAAGTGTTGCAACTAAGACAGTTTATGAGTATGAAGACAGTAACGTATATGTACGTGCAGTTCTTGAAAGAGCAGACGCGATTCCGGATGATGCATACTTCTCAGTTGAATCGATAACCGATACTAAAGAATATCTTGATGCAATGAATGAAGGCGAAGAAAAGTATACTGATGAGAATACTCTTCTTTACGATATTGCATTTTATACAGACAGCACAAAGACAGAAGAAATTGAGCCTGAGGCAGGTTCTGTTTCGGTTACAATCAGATTTAAGAGAAATCAGATTAACGAAGAACTCTCTGGTGAAGCTGAGGTTGAAGATGTAACAGTTACTCACTTTGAAGAGAATGGAAATACTATCGAAGCTGTACCTGTTGAGACTAGTGTTTCATCAGATAATACTAAGGTAGACTTTACTGTTGACAGCTTTTCAGTATATGCGGTTTCAGCTACAAGCACAGTAACCGTTAATCCTGGAACAAGTGTAACATGTGATTCTGTTCTTGGTGATGCATATTACTATGGTATTGTTGGTAATTATGTTAACTTAGCCGGACACTTAGAATCTAACATGGCTGTAGGCACATTAAATGGTAATACTAACATTGCTACTCCTAAGAATGAAGGTGGTGGAGCAGGTGTAACCTATATTGGTTCATATCTTGGAAGCAAGTTCTTTATGGACCCTAATTCAGATACTAAGGGTACAATTAAGGTTTATACAACAGAAGACGCTGTTAATAAATTTGGTTCAGAAATGGCTGACAGAATTAACAGCGGTAAAGTATCAATAGATTACTCAAAGTCTGAATCGGAAATTAAATCTATTGTTTCTAATATGGTGGATGTAGTTGCTTCTAATTCTTCTAAGTTGGCTAATGAATCAACACAGGTTGATTATACGGAATTGAAGAAAATAAAAGGAACTGATGGATTTATCGATATAAGCAAATCTGAAGCGGGAACATATTACATAAATTATGACAATTCAGAATGGGCAAATGACGGTTCAAGCTTTAAGTTTAAGATTAATTCCAGCCAGAATCTTGTATTAAACATTCCTGATGAAAGCGTTAATTTTAATCAGTATCAGCTTTATATAGATGGCAAACAGTATACGCCTCAGGGTAACTCAAATGAAGAAATCCTTTTTGAAAAGGTTATCTACAACTGTCCTAATGCTACATATGCGGCTACAACTACTCCTGTAACAGGTACATTCTTATTACCAAAGGCAGGATTTGAAAATAACAGTGTTGCTGCAGGCTTTGTAGTTGCTGACAGAATTGAAAAAATCGGTGGTCAGGAATGGCACTGTATTTCTAAAAACATTCCTGTTATCGAAGATGACAAGACTGAGCTTGAAATCCCTGTAACAAAGTATTTCAAAGATGCTCAAGGAAATGATATTGCAGATTCAGAGTGGCCTGCAAATGGATTTAAGTTTAAGATTTCAAAGTATCCTTGTGACGACCCTGGCGACACTAATGACGGCTTTGTTGAGAAGGACATTAATTATATTCCGGACATTGAAGGAACTTCAGAAGTAACAATTTATGGAAGCACTCCAAATCATACTGCAAGCTTTGGTAAACTTTCATTCAACGGTGCGGAAGTATACAACAGCGATAGATCTCATAAATCATATTCATTCGGTGATAGAGATGTCAAATATCGTGCTCTGATGTATAAGATTGAAGAAATTGACACAAATGAACCGGGTGTTGTTTATGACAATGCAACCCCATTGTATATTAAAGTATTTGTCAATGCTGAAAAGATTAATTTAGGAAACGGCACAACTAAATATTTAGTATGGACAGAAGTTAAGACTGCAAGAACAGTATTAAAGTATGAATGTCTGCCAAAGCTCCCTGAATTTACTAACAGAAGAGTTGATGATACTAATATTAAATTTGAAGGTACTAAGACGGTAAACGGAAGTTCTGAGAACGTTCCTAATGAGAAATTTGAGTTCTCACTTTATAAATATAAAGGAAACAATCAGTTCGAAGAGACCCCTGTTCAGGCTGTTATGAACAGCAACAACAGCTTTGCATTTAAAGAATTTAAAGTTAATTATAACGAATGCACTACATATGTCGATGCAGACGGCAAAGCAATTAAGGATGGCGACAGGGCGACTAAGATTAAGAACAGTGTTTATGCTTATCAGTACTATCTCATAAAAGAGACAAAGTGCGATAGCCCGTATACTGCTAAGAATAAGTATATTGCACGCGTTAAAATTGAGAAGCTTTTCAATAACGGAGCACTTTCAGGATATGGTGCTTCAGTTGAATACTTTAA